>CAZRYV010000011.1:2037-21111 GCA_964604385.1 uncultured Brachyspira sp. | reverse complement strand
GGTTTTAACCCCTTGTGTTAACGGCTCAAATAAAAGCACACAAGGGGCTAAAGCCACCTTGTTATTAAGGTTGGTGACGATTTATTAACTTAAAAAATGCTTGACTTTTGGAGAATAATTGTTATCTTATTGATATACAAAAATTAAAAAAGTCGAAAGACGCAGGAGGCAAAAATGCTTATAGAAAGAAAAGAAAAGAAAAGAAAAGAAAAGTAAGGGTTTATTCTATCTAATTTTCACTCTCACAATCATAGCAGCTCTAACAATATCATGTAAAAACAAACCAACGGGAACTAGCGATTTCGCAGGTTTTGACGACACGGTTTCGATAGGTTCAAATTTAATTACAACTAACGATTACCAAACTATTATTAATAAGCATAATACTATTAGGTCAAGAAAAGCTATAAGTGCCGATGGAATTACTGGTTATTTTTGGGGTGAATTTGTCGACGATGGAATAAAATACGGACAGGGAACAGTAGATTATAAAGGCGGTCTTCCTCACAAGGCTACTTTAAGTCCTGTTGCTTTTTCAACAAATACTAATAAGGCTAATTTTAATAATAATGACGGTTCTATTGAGTTTCAACTTGACAATAGCAACACGATTACAAATATTAAAATTACGCTTTCAAACAATAACTTTGGTAATTATGGCACATTTGATGCTCAATTTGTTCAAAATTAAAATAAGTATTAGATAAAATAAACCTTAAGGCGATTGCGTGAGTGCGTCGCCTTTTTTGTTTTAAAGGTTTTTGTCGTTGGAAATTTTTTATTTGTCGTCATTACGAACGAAGTGAAGCAATCCATACAGATAACAATGCGGCTTTAGCCCCTTGTTTTAACAATTCAAAGAAAAAGCACACAATGGGCTGAAGCCACATTGTTATTTGTTAGATTGCCACAATGACGATATAAAAGGTAAAATAATACAAAAATGTATAGATTTTCCAATATTTATAGTTGAAAAGGCTTTAATTTCTATAACTTGATTTTATATTTAATTCATTGTATTATATACAAAAAATATACGAAAACGGATTCGGGGAATAATTTTGGAAAATATAATAGATATTATTAATAAAGCTCAATTAAAGTTTATGGATAAAGATATGTTTTTGTCCGTAAGTTCTATTTGTTCTTTTATGCCTAAAAATATTACCGAAAATCCAAAATGGAAAGAATTACAGCCTTCCGCAAAGGAAATTTACAGGGCTTTGGTTTCAAATTATGATTATGAATTGGGAATAGCTAGAATAACTCATTCGCAAATATTAAACGAAGCAGGAATAGGAGGAAATGCCACTATAGTTAAATCGCTAGATAGTTTGGAGGAAAACGGATTTATAATAAGAGTAGAATCGAAAACTAAAAGCCATAATTATTTAATGCCGTATCAGGAAAAGTTTTTTGCCGAAATATGCAACTTTGAGATTAGAGATTTGTCGGTTCTTTATACGGTAAAAAATAAAAGAGAACATAAATCGAAACAATCGGTTCATCCTATATTTTATAAGGTTTGTCAGAAGTTAAGCTTATTGGGTATAGACACTCCGTATAAACTTATAGACAAATATTCTTCGGAAGGAAATCAATTGAGAGTTATATTGGCGATGTCCGAAGCCGTTTATATAGCTAAAAAATATAACTTAAAAAGAAATATGGATTTAAATAAATATCTTATAGATTTGTTGAAAAAAGGAAATATAAGAGATAATATATTCGATAACGAAACAATGAATACTATAAGAAATATAATTATAAAAATTAAACAAAATATTACAGAGTAAAATTATGGCTACAAAAAAAACAAACAATAAAGAAGAAATTTCTAAAAAAACTTCCGCTTATAAAAAATCTGCGGAAAAAGAACGAACAAGCAAAAGCAAAGAAGCTTTAACTTCAAAAACATCAAAAAAGAAAATAGTCTCTCCCGTAAAAAAAACTGAGAGAAAATTACCCGCTAAAAAAATATCGGAATCGAAAACCGTTAAAAAAAGCGCAGATAGTTCTTTAAATAAAACTTTAAACAAGAAAAGTTATAGGGCGAATACTATAAGAAAAATAGAACCTATAAAAACTGACAGTATTGATAAAAAGCCCGAAAGAGAATCGATTAAATTATTAAGAGAAGCTATAAAAGCAAAATCAAAAACCGTATCTAAACCCGTTGCGGTAAAAAAACATTTGATAGTAAAAGACGACAATTCGGATGATAATCTCGAAAATATAAATGAAACCTCTTCAAATTTGCCTGACGGTTTGGTAATAAAAAAAGATGCGGATAATATAGGAAAAATGGATTTCACTTTTGAAAAATTGGATAAAAAAGAAGAAACTTCAGAAAAAGAAAAATTTGAAGAAAAAGAAGATAAAAAAATTGAAGAGAAAATAGAAGATAAAAAACCTGAAATTAAAACATTTACTAAAAATACCTATAGTAAAAGCGACATATTCAAAAAATATGTTAATGTAAAAAATCCAATCGAATACGAGGAATTAAAAAGAAATATAGAAAAGTCAAAATTCAATCAAAGCGAGATTGACGATGCGATAGAAAATGCCGCTATGATAGAAGACGACACTCCCGTAGAAGATTATAGCAAATATTCAAGCAAAAAATTGGAAGAATTAAAGAGAAAGGATATAAAAATAATAGAAACCGAAGATGAAATGAAAATGGGCGGAATACCTGAAATTGAAAGAAAGCCTGTAGAACCTTATACGGCTCCTCCTCATTCTTCGATTAAAAAAGAGAAAAAATCAAATAAATTAGTCGCTATTATAGGAATTATAATAATAATATTGGGTTTATCCTATTTAGGATTTCAATTTTTTGGAAATAAAGATGAAGGCATAGAAGACGGTTTTTATAATTTAGAGACTAACGAGATTGAAACGAACGATATTATATCTCCAATTACAAACGCTAACGATACGGAAGAAGAAATTGAAGGCATTACAAACGAAGTTTTTTCTACCAACGATATTAATACGGTAACGATAGAACATTCTAATATAGAACAGACTAATAACGAGAATAACGCTTTACAAACTAACGACATTGCTAATATTCTTGCAGATAATAAAAATAATACGAATAATGCCACCAATACGGTTAATATAGTAATTCAATCGAATACCGTCTCTCCTCCGCAACCGAATTTGCCAAATCCTCCTGTTATTCCAAGTCCTCCGCCAAGTCCGACTTCTCAAAATACGAGTTCATATTCGGGAGGAAATACTTATAAAACAAAATGGAACGATACTTTAACTTCTATAGCCTCAAGCGAATTGGGAGATGCTAGAAGATGGCCCACAATTTATGTTATGAATGAAAATATTTTTTCCGACCCAGATTCTTTGGTATTCAATAAAAATATAAGGATTCCGGAAGGAGGCAAAAAAAGTGTTGGCGATATGAATTCTGAAGAAAAAAGAGCTTTATATAACGATTATATGAGAGTCTCTCAAGTATATTTAAATTTGGGAAAAACTAATTTGGCGAATGTAATGAAAAGCAGAGCACAATCGATTATACGATAATTTTTATTTTTTATATGATTATTTAAAATGAAATATAATGAAAAATGCAAAAAATGTAAAGAAAAATATAATATTGGAATTCTCCTGTAAAGGCTGCGGAACTTGTTGCAAAGAAAAAGGATATGTGTTTTTTAATGAAAGCGATATATCCAAAGCGGCGAAATTTCTTAATTTAAACCCTCTCGTATTTATAGATAAATATTTGGATTATGACGATTCTTTGGGATACCATATTAAAGTCGATAATGAAAATCGTTGTCATTTTTTAGATAAAAAAAATAAATGTTTGATACATAAAGCGAAACCTACTCAATGTAAAACTTTTCCGTATTGGAAAGAATATACCGATAAAAACGGAAATTTAATTTCAGGCAAATTCAAAAGACCATGCAAAGGCGTAAGAATAAAGAAATAAAATAAATAAAAAAATGAACTTTATGCAGATGTATAGCATCCATATTAAAAATTTTTAATGTAAAGTAATATACATGAAATAGATAGTTTTGCATTTTTATGCTCGAGATAATAAAATTTTACTTTTCAAGGGCAATTTTAAATTATTTCAATTTTTTAAAAATATTATATAATTTTCATTATAAAAATTAATTTTTTAATATTAAAGAGGAACGATATAAAATGAATATAGATGAAGAATTAAACAATAAATTTGAAGAATTAAATTTAACCGAAATTAACGAAATTAAAGATTATTTAATTTCTCATAATATTCCGTTATTTAGATTGGATAAAGAACGAGGAATCGTAGAATTTCACACCGAACAGTTAAGTTTAATATTGGATAATCCAAAATACGCCAATCTCAAATTATACATTCCGAAAAATTTTAAAGTTTTTATCAAGGAATTTAAAGCCATAAAAGAAAACGAAAAATATAATTTGCAAAATTTCAATTATGTATTTAAAACTCCGAAAGAATGCGAAGAAGAGCTTGATAAAAGAATTAAAGAAATAGGAAAAATGACTTACAAAGATAAAGTAAGCATTATCGAAACTTATAATAGAGAACTTAAAGAAGTTAAAGTAGACGAGAAAACTATAATAAATAGAAATACGGCTCAGCAAATAGTAAATGCGGGAAACGATGTCGGACTTATAGCGAAAGTTACGATGTTTGAAAGCATGAAGAAAATTAAAGAAAATGAAATATCTCAAGACCAAGCGAAAATAGAAAATCAGGAAATTACAGAAACCACGAGTTCTTTGGTTACGACTATAGTAAATATGCTTTCGCACAATATCGAAACTCAAAAAGTTTTTACCGAGTTGAAAAATTATTCGGACGGCGGAGTAATGGCGCATTCAAATAGAGTTTTTGTTTCCTATGTAAATTTTTTGACTTTCTATAACAACTTAATAAAAAGAAGACAACTCGTGCATAAAATAAGAACGGTTTATCAGAAGGTTTATAAAAAATTCTACGATAATGTCGTGGAATCCGCTTTTGGAAAGTATAAAATATATAATAATTTGGAAACTGTAGAAGATGCGATAGACCAAGGAATTAAAAGCGTGGAAGAAAACGAAATGTATTTGTATTCTGTCGGCGCTTTGCTTCATGATGTGGGGAAAGTTAAAGATTTGGATTATTTTGAAGGAGCGGAAGGAAGAGATTACGAAAGAATTAAAAAACATTTATTTAACAGTTATAAATTGGTTAGTCAAACTTCCGAGTATCCTCTGGAGGTTATATTAACCGTGGCATTGCATCATGAATATTACGGTTTCGGATACGGACCTTACGAAAAATTATATAATTTAAAAATAGAAAAATATTCCGGTTTTCAAATTCAAAGAGTAATGTCTTACGATGCTAAAGCTATAGACGATTGCGATGCCTTCGCTTATTTTCCCGCAAAGATGCTCGAAATAATAGATGTATATGACGCTTTGATGGACCCAGCGCGCAAGTATAGAGGCGGAAAAACTTTTACCAACGAAGAGGCTCTTCAAATAATGAGAGAAGATTTTATTGAGAAACAGGTAAAATTAGACCCGATATTATACGATGTGTTTGTGGAATTTTTAAGCAACGCTGTAGAAAAAGATTTTATGTCGGCAAAATTGAGTTAAATTTTAAGTTTTTGTTTTTTTGATAAAAGTCTTATTAAATATTTAAGTTCGTATTTCGAATAAAAATCTTTCGTCATAGTTATTCCTCTTTTATTAAAGAAAGAAAAATAATTATATTTTTCGAGAGTGTTTATAAGAGAAAAAAAATGTTCTTTATCCAATTTGAAAATATTTGAAACTTCATCCGCCGAATAAAGTTTATCTTCGTAAAAATATTTGTTTATAAAACTATTTGATTTTTTTATCATAATGAATCTGCAAATAATATATCTTAATAAAAGAGCCGAGATAAATAATAATATAAAAAATTTAATCATTAACCGTTACGATTTTGACTGATTGAACAATATCAGATTCATAAATATATCGCCGAATTCCGTTTTATAATTAATCGAAAGTATTTTGTCGTTTTCTTTTTCAAGCATGGCTATCTGTTCGCTCATAAGAATTGCAGGAGGAGTCATATCCAAATCTATATGTTTCGTATATAAATCGTTAATCGCGCTTCCTGCCACCATATTTACGAATTCTTTTATAGTTGATACAAATATGTCGTCTATAACGGTAATCGATTCGGAATTGAGGGCGGATGCCAATTTGAACGCTGTCGCTTTGCTCATATTAAACATTAATCTTCCGCTTAAGTCTCCCGTAATTCCTATAAAAACTATAACGCCTCCAACATGATTTGCATTTCTATATACTCTAACATCGCCTTTAAGAACTTTTGAATTAAAATAACTTTTTAAAATTATTACCGTGCCTTTACTGAAAGCGTTTACAACATCCAAATCAAACATATTAATACTCACTTATCTAAATATTCGTATCTTAAAATTCTTTCCTAAATTATCGGAAATAAGAACGATATTGATTATTATATTAATAATAAAAAAATTATCAATAGAAAATTATTTATTAAAAGTTCTTTATAGAAAGTTGTTTTATAATAAGGAAAAATTTTTAATTCTATTTTTTATAAAAAATGTTATAATTAACAATATTTTTAATCAAAATTTTTAGAGTTTTTATTAAATGGAAGATAAACTAAAAGATAGAATAAAAAAAATAATATCTCTATTATCGTTCGGATTATACGAAAGAAAAGAAACGGTAGCATTAACTTTTTTAAGCATTATCGCGGGAAAGCCCGTTTTTCTTTACGGACCGCCGGGAACCGCTAAAAGTTTTATAGCAAAAAGAGTGTCGTTTGCCTTCAAAGATTCAAAATATTTCGGATATTTAATGCAAAGATTCAGCACTCCCGAAGATATATTCGGACCAATTAGTTTGGAAGAACTTAAAAACGACAAATATATAAGAAAAATAAAAGGATATTTGCCCGACAGCGATTTTGCTTTTTTGGACGAAATATGGAAAAGCACTCCGGCTATACTTAACACATTGCTTACGATTATAAACGAAAGAATATTTAAAAACGGTTATGAGGAGATAAAAGTTCCGCTTAAAGGATTAATTTCTGCAAGCAACGAAACTCCTCCGCCGAATCAGGGACTCGAAGCTTTATACGACAGATTTATAACGAGGCTTACGGTTTATCCTTTAAAAAATAGAGATAATTTTGAAAAGCTTTTAGATAATACGACATTAAACCCTTATGTAGAGATAGACGAAAATTTAAAAATAACTACGGAAGAATGGAATAAAATAACCGAAGAAATTAATAAAGTAAGAATTTCTAAAATCGTTTTTGATATTATACATACAATAAAACTCTCTATAGAAAAATTTAACGAAGACAATAAAGATATCCCAATATATATTTCGGACAGAAGATGGCAAAATATTTCTTACTTAATGAAAACCGCCGCTTATTTGAACGATAAAAACGAAGTTGATATTTACGAAACGCTGCTTCTCGATAATTGTTTATGGAGTTTGGAAGAACATATAGAACCCGTTAAAAATATTGTGGAAAACGCAATTAGAATCTCATATAATTTCAAAAATCCAAATATTGAAAATTGGAAAGAAAATTTTGAATCTGTTAAAACGGAAATTGAAAACGAATTTTATAATTTGGAGAAAACTTACGACACGGAAAATATAGACGACAAATTGTTTATAGCGAAAACTTTGAATATTAAAGTGGACGAATATGGAAATACGGCGGACACTATAATTTATATTCCTTTAAAAAATATGAATAAGAAAGGTTATTTTTATCCTTTAGACCAAGCGAGATTTACTACAAAAAAATTCAGATGCAATTTTAACGAAAGCGAAATCTGTTCGGTGGAAATTAATTCTGCAACTTTAATGAACGGAATAATGTCGGAAAAACTTTCAAAAAATTACGAACCGTTTGCAAAATTCGAGCCAAATTTTTATATGAGAAAAAACGGATTAAAAAAAGTGGGAAAAGAAAAAAAAGAAAATTTTTTAATCGTTATAGATTCTCTTATAAATAATATGGAAAATATAATTTTGGATTTAAAAAATAATTTTGAAAAAACAAAAAGCGTATCGGAAAATATTTTTATATCGGAAGAGAAAATTAATATTATAAACGACTTGTTTAAGTCCAATATCGAGGATTTGGAAAGCGAAAAATTAAACGCTGAAAAATTAAAAAGCGAAATTATGGAATATGATGCATTTTAAAAATTATTTTGAAAAAACAATCAGCATTGCGGCGAAAGAAATTAAAAAAACCGAAGATATGGCGAGAGGAGTTTTTTACGGTTCTTTTAAGAATATTGACGATAAGAGACTCGAGGACGAACTCGAAATTAAAATTTCAAAATGGAAAAAAGATTTAAAAGAATATTTAGAAGATAATAATCCTTATCAAAATAATAAAATAGAATTGGATATAGCCATAAAGAAATTAGAAAATAAAAAATCGGAAAATAAAAATTTAGACGAAAATTATAATAAAAATGAAATAATCAATTATTTAAATAGTTTCAAAGAAGTCAATAAAAATATAGATTTAGATTTTTGGATTGACAGAATAAACAATCAAAATCAAAATATAATAAAAAAGAATATCATTTCTTCTTGGGAAAAATTCTACAACGATAAAAATAACGAATGGACTTCGAATATTATTAAAAGCAAGCGAGATAAATTTATAGTAGATATGGAATCTTGGATTAAACTCTTAAAAAAAATTAAATATATTTCAAATATTTTAAGAATAAAAACAGGAGTATTATGGGATTTTAGAGTCGGGGAACTTTCCGAAGAGGATATTTCGCTTTTGAAAAGATGGGTTGATTTTATGAACGATTATAAAGATATAGAAATAATATGCGACAGTTTGGGGCGAAGAGTGGATATTGAAAACGCTATTAACAATATAGAGTTTAAAGATTCTTATAATTATTCAAATAAAAAAATAACTTCTAAAGACGAAATAGTCGGAATTTATTTTTCTAAAGACATCGAGAATATAGTTCCCGAAGAGATGTCTCTACTTTGCGACAGTGATTTTGAAAAATTATTTAAATTAAAATATATAGAAAACAGACTAATGTGTTTCGACAGAGATTCTTATATTTTTAATGAAAAAGAAATAAAAAAAATCAAAGCGGGTTATATAGACGGTGGAGGACCCGTAATAATATGCATCGACACAAGCGGTTCTATGAAAGGAATTAACGAATATATAGCGAAAGCATCGACTCTAAAAATTGTTATGCGAGCTTTATCGGAAAACAGAAATGTTTATTTAATAAATTTCAGCGTGGAAATTTACTCTTATAAATTTTCAAAATATGACGGACTTGAAGAACTTATAAATTTTCTTAAATTAAGTTATCATGGCGGTTCGGATATTTATAAAGCGCTTTATGAGGCAAACAAAATGATGAATACGGAAGATTTCAGAAACGCAGATATTTTGGTATTATCCGATTTTATGATGGAAGATATGCCATACAATTTAATTGATTTATGCAATAAACAGAAATTAAAAGGCAATAAATTTTTCGCCGTTTCAATCGGGAAATTTCCATTCGGTTATTCATACAGAAAAGTGTTTAATAAACATTGGATATTCGATATTGACAACGGATTAAAAAGTATTTACTAACTATAAATTAACGCATTCCAATTTATATTTTTCTTTATTTAAAAATATTTTTAAAAGATTTTTTGCCTTATTTTTATCTTCTAAAGTTGTGCATATAATTAATCGATTTTTTATTTTGTCATTATTATTTAAAATATTATTTTTTTTCAAATATTTTTTTACCGACAAAGCCGTTTTACGACTCGGTTCTATAATATTTTTTATATTGTTTTTATTTTCTTTCAAAACTTTTTTTATGTCTTTTATTATTAAAGGATAATGAGTGCAAGCCAAAATCAAAGAGTCGGAATCCGAATCAATTTTTTTTATATAATTTTTAAGTATTTCAAATCTGTTTTTATAATTCTGCCAACCGTTTTCTATCATCGGACATAAATATGCGCAAGAGATTTGAGTGATTTTTATATCTTTATTATATTCTTTTATTTTTTTTATATATATTTTTGATTTAACCGTAAATTTTGTAGCCATAATCGATATATTATTAGAATCGCTGATGGCATTTTTGCAAGCATTTGAAATAACTTCTATTATTGGAACATTATATTTTTCTTTTAATATTTCGTAAGCGGAAGCCGATATCGTATTGCATCCTATAACCAATATTTTGCAATTTTTTCTTATGAGGAAATCTGCCATTTTTGAGGATAATTTTGCAATTTCTTTTTTTGATTTGTCTCCGTATGGAATATTTTTATTGTCTCCCAAATAAATATAATTTTCGTTTGGCATTAATTTTAATAATTCTCTTAAAATCGTTATTCCGCCGAATCCGGAATCGAATATTCCTATAGGTTTTGAATTAATATTCATAAATAAAAATCATTATATATAAAATTAACATAATAATCAATTATTTTTTAACATTATAAATATATTGCAAAATGTGGTATTTAATTATATCATTAATCGCAATTAAAATTAATTGAAAAGTTAAATAAAATTAAATAAAATTTTCAAAATGCGAGATTTATTATGAACCATTTAGAATTAAGGGAAAAGTTTAAAGAATTTTTTAAAAGTAAAAATCATGCGATAGAAAAATCCTCTTCTTTAATACCTATAGACGACCCGAGTTTATTGTTTACCACGGCGGGTATGTTGCAATTTAAACCGTATTATGCGGGAATAAAAAAAGCGCCATATTCGAGAGTAGCCACAATACAAAAATGTTTCAGATTATCCGATTTGGAAAATATAGGAAAAACGGCAAGGCATCATACTTTTTTTGAAATGTTTGGCAATTTTTGTTTTATGAGCGATTATTTCAAAAAAGAAGCTATAGAATTCGCTTGGGAATTTTCAACTCAAGTTATAAATCTTCCGAAAGAAAAAATATATGTTTCTGTTTACGAAAAAGACGACGAGGCTTTTAACCTTTGGAATAAGCGAATAGGAATTCCAAAAGAAAAAATAGTTCGTCTTGGAAAAAAGGATAATTTTTGGGGACCTGCTGGAGATTCTGGCGCTTGCGGACCTTGCAGCGAACTTTATATAGACATGGGCGAAGAAAAAGGCTGCCATAAATCGGACTGTTATGTCGGATGCGATTGCGAAAGATATTTGGAATTTTGGAATTTGGTTTTCAACGAATTTTTTCAAGATACTGACGGCAAATTATCTCCTTTACCAAATGTAGGAATCGATACGGGAATGGGACTTGAAAGATTATGCTATATTATGCAGGGA
This sequence comes from uncultured Brachyspira sp., assembly GCA_964604385.1. Taxonomy (GTDB): domain Bacteria; phylum Spirochaetota; class Brachyspiria; order Brachyspirales; family Brachyspiraceae; genus Brachyspira. The sequence goes on along the minus strand of CAZRYV010000011.1, from coordinate 9,719 downwards.
GTTGAAAGCAATTATCAAACGGATGTTATGAAGCCTATAGTCGATGCGATAACAAAAAAATTAAATATAAAATACGAAGATAAAAATAAAACCAAAATAAATTTGATAGCCGACCATTTAAGAGCTTTGGTATTCGTTATAGGAGAAGGTTGCGTTCCATCAAACGAAGGAAGAGGTTATGTTTTAAGAAGACTTTTAAGAAGAGCGTTAAAAACGGCTAGCGATTTTGGTTATAAAAACGCATTTTTAAATGAAATTACGGATTCGGTTACTGCAGTTTACGGCAAAATATACGATAATCTGCCAAAAGAGGAAGCCAATATAAAAAGAATTCTAAAAGAAGAAGAAAATAAATTTATAAATACAATCTCTGCGGGAATAAACAAACTTTATTTGGTAATGGAAGATTCCAAAGACAAAATTATAAAGGGAGCGGACGCTTTCATGCTTTTTGACACTTACGGACTACCTTTGGATATAACCGAAGAAGAGGCAACCGAACATGGATTTACCGTAGATAAATCCGGTTTTGAAGACGCTATGGAATCGCAAAGGAGCAGAAGCAGAGGAGCGGGAACGGATAAAAAATCAAGATTCGATTATATAGATTCTTTTGAAACGGAATATATAGGCGAAGATTATGATTTGATTGCAAAAGGAGTTAATGCAAAAATTGTCGCAATATATGATGATAGAAACAAAAAAGAAACGGTGGGAGACTATCAAGCGATTATTATAACAAATATTTCGCCTTTTTACGGAGAGATGGGAGGACAAGTCGGCGATACGGGATATATTGAAAATTCAAAATCCGAAAAAATTAAAGTTATAGACGCTCAAAAAAAAGAAAATACTATTATTCATATAGTCGATTCTAACGATTTAAAAAATTATTCTTTGAAAGTTGGAGAAGAAATTAAATTATTTGTCGATTTGGACAGAAGAAATTCAATCAGAAAAAATCATACGGCAACTCATATATTGCAAAGAGTATTGGAACTCACTTTGGGCGGACATATAAATCAGGCGGGAAGTTTCGTATGCGAAGATTATTTGAGATTCGATTTTACTCATCCCGATTCTATAAACGAAGAAACCTTAATTTCTATAGAAAATCAAGTTAATGAAATAGTATTTAAATCTATGCCCGCAGAAATAAAATATATGTCAAAAGAAGAGGCGATATCTTCCGGAGCGAAAGCTTTATTTGGTGAAAAATATCCCGATACCGTTAGAATATTAAATATAGGAAACGGTTTTTCGGTAGAACTTTGCGGAGGAAGTCATTTGACAAATACGGCTCAAGTCGGTTATTTTCATATAGTTGGCGAAGGTTCGGTTGCAAGCGGAGTTCGTAGAATAGAGGCTATAACGGGAATCAAAGCGGCTAAAGAGTCCACGAATATTTTTTATAAAGTGAAGAATTTAACTCATATATTGGGCGCTTCAAAAATAGAAGAACTTAATACAAGAGTTGAAAATTTGCAAAATGAAATAAAAAAACTTCAAAAAGAAAATAAAAGTTTAAAAACTTCCGGCTCTTCCGCCAATTTGTTTATGGATAATTACGAAAATGTAAACGGAATAAGATTTTATAATTTGGAGTTTAACGAAGATATAAAAAACATTAGACTTTATGCGGATACGATAAAAGAGAGAGTGAAAGATTCGGTTGCCGTAATGATTAGCAAAACGGATTCCTCAAATTCTATACTCGCTCAAATTACGGGAAAAGCCTTAAAAAATATGTCAGCAAATTCGATTATAAAAGATATTATTTCGGTTGCAGGCGGACGCGGAGGCGGAAAAGACACTTTCGCTCAAGGTTCTATTGAAGATATTGATAAGGCGAAAGAAGAGATAAATAAAATAAAAAGCAAATTATTATAGGATTTTTAATGAAAAACTTTGCGCATATTATATTTACATTATTTATACCATTTATATTATTTTCAATTTCATGTTCTGGGAAAAATGTAACTTTACGCAGAATTGAAGATATAAACCGAGCGGAAAGAAAATTAACAAAAAATCCAAAAAATGAAGAAGTGCTTTTGGAAGTTCTTAACGCCGCTCAAAACGGAAACAGGGAGGTGCGCGCCGAAGCTATGTGGGTTTTAAGCAAAATAGAATCGGAATTAGCATACAGCGATTTTTTAAAAGCGAGCGTAGAAGACCCTGATTTTAATGTGCGATGTTTGGCGGTTATGGGACTTGGAAAACTTGCGGCAAGCAATCCCGAAGCAATAGACAGTATCAAGCGGGCAATTTCCGACACAGATTTGCAAGTTCAGATGGAGGCTTTGAAAGTGGCTGGAAACTTAAACTCTCCCGAACTTTTAAATCCGATACTTGACAGTTTATCGAGCAGAAATAAATGGGTGAGAATAACGGCTATAGAATCTTTGAAAGATTATAAAGACGCTAGAGTCGACAGAGCTTTAAATTTACTTTATTCGAGCGATTCGGATTATGCGGTAAAATCGATAGCCGAACAAGTTATAGAATATAGAAAAGGAATTGTCAATGAATAAAAAATTATTTATATTTCTGTTTTTATTTATATTTTTTATAATCGTTATAATTTCATGCGCCAATATGAGAAAATCTTATGTCGTGCTTGACAATATTATAAAGAAAGAAAGAAATATAGTAATAGCTTCTTTTACATTTCCTAAAAGTATGACGAATCAATCTTTGGATAAATTAAAATATTTGAATACGGAAATATACGCCGATTTTGTATTGGAAAGTTTTATAAGCAATTTTAACGCTCAAAATAATTTGGTTAACCTTATAACCTTGGAAGAGGCTTTGGGAAAACAGGAATTTTCAAAATTGTCGAATCATTCGATATTCAGAGCCGATTATGTGGCGGCTACGGGAACTTTGGCTTCGGATATATTGGATGTTGGGATTGCCGATAAAGTATTAAGCGATTATGACGGAATAATGTTTGCAAACTCGTATATGTCGTTTTGGTCGCAGAATATAATAATAGATTTCAGAGTATACGAATCTAACGGAGAATATCTTTGGGTAGACAAATTAGACGGAAAATCCTACCATATAATAGGAGATACGGGTTCGCCGACTAAACAAACTGCTTATGAAATAATTATTGCCGATGTGACTAAATATCAACAAAGGCATGGCGAGGAACTTTACACCGTGATTAACGAGGCTATATCTAACGGAGTAAGCGGACTTAAAGAGAGAATTCCATATGCATTTAATACCAACGATATACTTTTTACTCAAAAAACATTCAGTTTAACTAATGAAGATTATGCAAAAAAGGCGGGTATAAATTAATGGCTAAAAAAAGAATAGAATTAAATTTCAGCGACACGGACGATTTTCATTTTAAAACTTATTTGAGAGGCTATTTGATAGAAATTGCAGAAGACAATTATTTAATAGTAAACGATGATTTATCCATAAGAGGAAGCGGAAAAACTCCGAAAGAGGCGGCGGAAACTATAAAGGAACAGTTTATGTTTCTTGCAAACGAAATCATTTATAAATCCAAATATGCAGCTTTAAGCGAGCGAGAAAGAAAAAAGTTTAATATTATACAATCTATATGCGATATTATATAATCGAATATAGATTTTTTATTTTTAAATATTTTAAATTTAATGTTTGATGGGAATAATATGATTTTAAACGAAGAGAGTAAAAAAAATATTTTAAATAAATTCAAAAATAAGAAAATTGCCGTTCTTTACGGAGGAGTAAGCGAAGAGAGGGAGGTTTCTTTAAGAAGCGGAGAGAATGTTTATAAGGCTCTTACAAGTTTTGACGAACTTAAAGGCAGTTGCATTTTAATAGATGTAAAAAATCATTACGAGCTTGTAAAAACTCTAAAAAAAGAAAATGTGGAATATTGCTATAATATTTTGCATGGCACTTTTGGAGAGGACGGTTCCATTCAGGGGCTTTTAGATTGTCTTAATATAAAATATACGGGAGAAAACACTTTAGTCAGTTCGGTTTGTATGAATAAAGTTTATACGAAGAGAATATGGCAATCATCAAAAATTCCAACGGCAGATTTTATTTTACTTAAAGATATTGCTAAAGATGTTTTTGAGAATATTAATAAAAAAAATAATAATCTTAATTTTCCTTTAATATTAAAACCTATATCAAACGGTTCGAGCGTGGGAGTTTATTTGATAAAAACTAAAAAAGAATTTAAAGAGACTATAAAAAAAATAGAAAATCTTTCAGATTATTTTATAGAACCATATATAAAAGGAAAAGAAATAACCGTAGGATTAGCGCGTAAAGACAAAGGAATATTTGTTTTTCCGATACTTGGGATAAACACAAAAAACGAAATATACGATTATGACGCAAAATATACAGCGGGCAAAACCGAATTGGAAGTTCCCGCAAAAATAGATAAGAAAATCGAAAAAAAAGTTATCGAAATCTGCTCTTCGGCTTATAATATTTTAGGCTGCGAAGGACTTTGCAGAATAGACGCCATAATAGACGAAAACAATAAAGTTTATTTAATGGAAGTGAACACTCAAAGCGGAATGACGAATACATCCGATATTCCCGCTATGGCAAAAAGCATAAATATAAAATTTGAAGATATAGTTTTATATGTATTGGGGTTAAGCTATAGAGATTAAAAATTGTCATTGTGAAAATAATATTATATTTATTAAATCTCAAGAAATTACATTATAAAAAAAGCGAGCTATAAAAATAGTCTCGCTTAAAATCTTGGGATTCATTTATTTTTTATATCTATTTTGTAGCTTTATTTCTGAGCCTATCCATAGGATTTATAATATCCGTCACGCGAACTCCGAAGTTTTCGTCTATAACCACAACCTCGCCTTTCGCTATCAACTTCCCATTAACTAACAAATCCACAGGTTCGCCAGCCAATTTTTGAAGCTCTATAATAGAACCTTCGCCAAGCCCCAATATATCTCGAATAGTCATAGTAGCTCTTCCAAGCTCTACGGTCATATTCATCGTTACATCCATGAGCAAACCGATATTTCCCGTTCCTTGAATATCCGAAGCAGGCATTAACGAATTAAACTCCGCATGTTGAACGCCAAGCTGATTGGTATGTTCGAGTTCTTGATTATTGAAATCTCCCGCTCCCAAATTGCTTGAAGAATTATTTCCCGCAGATTTGCTATTTCCTATTAGCGACTTTAAAAGAGGAAGTTCTATGGCAAATATATAAGGAGCGTTTTCAAATTCTCCGTCTACCGAAGCCGTTCCATTAACTATAGCCAAACTTCCTTCAATATTAACGGTTGAAGCGTCTTCCAATACAGAAGTTTCTATAGACTTATTGCTGAAATTACCACCAAATCTCGTAGTTAAAGCGCTGTCCGAAGAAGCCACCATTTGAGATAATGCTTCTTTCAATACTTGGGCTACCATATCGTTTAAATTTTCTTCTTTTTGCCCCATCATTAAAGAAGCCACAGCCAAAGCCTCGTTTTCGCCGATAAAATAGTAAATATTTCCGCCAACTGAACCAGTATAAGAAACTTTAGCCTCTAACATTCTACCCGACAACATCTGCTGCAAATTTGACAAATTTCCTATTGTAGTGGCAATATTAGTTATAGTTACCGTTTTTGTGGTAATAGAAGATAATGAAAAAGCCTGATTATCCGCTATTATTTTAGCTGCCTCGTTAAAAAGTTGTTTGTCTACATTTCCGTCCATAGTTCCCAAATCTGTTCCTCCAAAAGCCTCGTCAGAACCTTTAAGCAAAGCTTCTATTTCATCTTGAGATAATGCGCCGTCGCTTATCATATTATTCCTCCTCTTTTAATAAATCTTCTTCGGTTATATCCGCCTCGCCGTCCATGACTCCCGTAAGTTGAACAGCCATTCTGCTTCCCGATATGCCCGGTCGACATAAGAATTTCTTTCTCGTTCCAACCTTAAATATAACAGGGTCGGTTATTTTAGTATCGGTAAATTTAACGACATCTCCCTTTTGAATATTAAGAATATCCGAAAGAGGTAGTTGCATAGAGCCAAGCTCCGCCGAAGTTTCAACATATATATTCTGTAATTTTTCTTTAATAATTTTCAAGTTTTCTATTGTGCTTCCTCTCTTAACAGAAGCATACCAATATTGAGCCGACAATTTTGAAAGTATGGGTTCTATCGTAATATAAGGAATACAAAAATTCATCATACCTTCAACATCCGCCACTTTAGTTTCCAAAGTTATTAAAACCACCATATCGTTTGGGCTTACCATTTGAGCGAATTGAGGATTTGTCTCTATAGAGCCTAAACGAGGTCTTAAATCTATAACATTAGACCATGCTTCCCGCAAATTTCCTAATATTCTTACTATGATTCCTTCCATAACGGAAAGCTCTATATCGGTAAGTTCTCTGTTTAGATTTTTAGGACTTTCTCCGGGTCCGCCGAATAATCTGTCTATAATCGTAAAAGTTATAGAAGGGTCAATTTCTAAAATCGAACTTCCTTTAAGAGGGTCCATACTAACCATAGCCAAAGTGGAAGGATTGCTTACGCTTCTTATAAACTCCTCGTATGTAAGCTGGTCTACGCTTGCAACATGGATTCCAACCAAAGTTCTTAACTGCGCCGATAAAGAAGTTGTAGTAACGCGGGCGAAGTTTTCATGCATCATTTGAAGCGTTCTAATTTGGTCTTTTGAAAATTTATCGGGGCGTTTAAAGTCGTAAATTTTTATTTTTCTATGTTCTACTTCAACGCGTTTAGTGTCGATATTATCCAAACTTTTTCCAGATGATATTGCGCTTAATAATGCGTCAATTTCGCTCTGTGATAATACTTCCGTCATACGAATATCCTTAAACTTAACAATTTTTCAAATTAACTTAATATAAGGTCTACAAACAATACATCGTCTATCTGTCCGTTTCTAAGCATACTGTTTATTTCCCTTTTAATATCGGCTTTCAACTGTTCTATTCCTTCGTTCGTTCTTAATTGGTCGAAATTATAAGACCTTATTATAGAATAGACTCTATCTTTTATCATATAAACTCTTTCGGGAAGTTCCACAGCCAACTGTTTGGCATTCGATGTATAAGTTAAAACTATGCTAACTTTAACATATCTTGTAACATCCACATCAGCCGTATTAGCGTTAAAGTCGGGGGTAATGGCAAAATAAGTTGGAGGCGGTTGTTTTATCATATCGTCCGCAATTCCGCCTTGAACTCCTTGCGCTCTGCCCACTCCTCTTGAAACGACAAAAGCTATAACGCCAGAGATTAAAGCCACTACTAAAATGGCAGCAATAATCATAAGTATTTTAATAATCATAGGGCTTATGGTAAATTTTTTCTTAGATTTTTCTTCGGTTTGTTCCTCTTCTTCGCCGTCTTCTAATTCTAAATTTTCTTCTTCTGCCATATTATTTCCTCTCTTTAATAATATAATATTTTGTATATTATATAACGGTAAAATAAATATATCAATTCTTATGTTAACTTAATAAATATTTACCGCTTTTAAATTTAATATCGGTAAAGTGAAAAAATACTTAACATATTTTTTATGAAGTATGTAAAATGTAATTAATAATATTTTTATTTTATTAATTTATTATTCTTTATTATTCTTTTATTATTTCTATTATTATTTGTTTATTTTATTATAGTTTATTTATTTATTTTTAT
>CAZRYV010000011.1:0-1937 GCA_964604385.1 uncultured Brachyspira sp. | reverse complement strand
TATTATTTCTATTATTATTTGTTTATTTTATTATAGTTTATTTATTTATTTTTATAGAATATAAAAAGAATATAAAAAATTTTTAACAGTTAATTAATTGAACGGAGAATTTATTATGCTTTACAATATGTGGTATGCGATTCTTGATTCAAAAGAAGTTAAAAAAAATAAACCTCTTTTTGCTAAAAGACTTAATAAAAATCTTGTTTTTTGGCGAGATAAAAATAAAAATATTTGTTGCATAGAAGATAAATGCTGTCATAGAGGAGCGTCTTTATCTTCGGGAAAAGTTATTAAAGATAATGTGGTATGTCCTTTTCATGGTTTAGAATACGATAAAACTGGTAAAGTTGTAATTATTCCTGCAAACGGAAAAACAACCGAAGTAGCCAAACATTATTCTGTAGAAAGTTATATAGTTAAAGAATTATACGGATTTATATGGCTTTGGAACGGAGATAAAGATAAAGTTAATGACAATATCGCTTTTCCTGAAAATTTAAAAGACAATCGATTTTCTTACGCTACCATTAAAGATAAATGGAATATTAATTATACAAGATGCATAGAAAATCAGCTTGATGTAGTTCATCTTCCATTCGTTCATTCTAATACTATAGGCAAGGGAAATAAAACTGTGGTAAACGGACCAATCGTAGAACTTGAAAACGATACGATGAAATTTTATGTCAATAATGTTTTGGATGAAGGACAAAAACCTTTAAAATCTTCCGAACTTAATGAATCCGATTTAAAATATTTTCTTTATTTTTATTTTCCAAATACTTGGCAGAATTATATTTTTGAGAAAATGAGAATATTCGGAGTATTCGCTCCAATAGACGACAAAAACACTATAATTTATATGCGGTTTTATCAAAAAATATCTAATATTCCAATATTAAAATTTATAATCAATTTAATCGGTAAAAAATATTCGGATATAATACTTAAGCAAGATAAAAGCGTGGTAAAAACTCAACCAAACGAAGAGACTTATACGGGAATGCCAGAAGAAAAACTAATACCGGGCGATATGCCAATAATAGTTTATAGAAAGCACATGGGTAATTTGAAAAAACAAAATCCCGCAAGTTAATTTAATTTTAATTTAGTTTTAATTTAATTATTCTTAATTTAATTATCAAATAAAACTATTATTAAATGCTTGACAAAAATCATAATAAACCTTATAATCAATTATTATGATTAAATTTTTATTTTATAATTTTGTGACAGTCAACAGTCAACAGTCAACAGTCAACAGTCAACAGTCAACTTAATTTTAAACTTTATTTGGAATTATGTTTATTATATCTATTTAATAAAATTATCTTTAATAAGATTATTTTCAAGATTATATTCAAAAACTATAACTTTTTACACAATTTATACAATAAAATTATTTACTCGATTAAATTTTTATATAAATCTTTCTATAAATCTTTATCTTACAAAAATAACGGCTTTAACGAGGCTTTATTCAAATATATATTTTAAAAAACAAGAGATTATTATGACAATTAATTTATAAAAATATAAGGAGGTTATATGAACGAAGATACCAATGAAAATCTGCCATCAAAACCGTCTACTCGGGGAATAAAACCGTGGATACCGTTAATTTTAGCTTTAATTTATATAGTTTCGCCAATAGATTTAGTCCCAGATTTCATTCCCGTTGTCGGTTGGCTCGAAGACGCTTTATTTATGGTAGTCGGCGGACTTAATGGCATTCAAAACGGAATATTAGAAACAAACAGTTCTTTAAGAGGATTAATAAAGTTTCTAAAATGGGGAATTTTAATTGTCGGAGGAATTGCCGTGCTAATTGTGGTTCTTTTGGCGGTATTGGTATTTAAAGTTGCGACTAATAAATAATTTTAATAAAAATAAATTTAATAAATAAATTTTAATTTTTAAGGAGAATTTAATGG
>CAZRYV010000010.1:0-22341 GCA_964604385.1 uncultured Brachyspira sp. | reverse complement strand
TCGGCTATAAACTCTTCGGCATTTTTTGTAGTTATTACGATACTTACCATTTATTTATTTTTCGCTCGCCAAGTTTCCTTTTCAAATTCTCCCGCAATAGGAACTAAAGAATCGTCCAAATCTATTTTCAAAACTGCGTTGAAATTATTTGTAGCCATCATTTGAGCTGCAAAACCAACTATGGTTACAATTTCCGAATCCGAAAAATGTTTTTTTAGATTATTAATTAATTCGTCCGAAACGGCGTTAGGGTCTTTTACCATTTGCATTCCGAGTTCCGATAATAATTTTTCCTTTTCGTCCAATTTTAGATTTTTTGGGTCATCTCCGATTGCCTTTAAATCTCTTATAAAAAATAAAGAGCATAGCATACAACCGTTTGTAGTCGATACGGAATGCGCCAATATCATAGCGGCTCTTTTTCCCACAACCTCTACTAGTCTTCCGAAAGAAACATACCATCCCATAAAAGCGTCATAAGTGGCGTAATCGTTTAAAAGCGCTTTTTTCATGTTGGTAACGCTTCCGCTTTTTTTTATCTGTTCGTCAAAGGCTTCTTTTACTTTTCCTTGAGCCTCTTCGTATTCCATAAATTTTACTCTCGCCATAAAAACTCCTTTTGATTTAATTTTTTGTTTAATTATTTTTTATTATTTTTGCTTATTTTTAAATAATTAACTAACTTAATTATAAATTATAAACAAGATTTGTAATTTTTCAAGTATTTTATTTTTTTAATTTTTTATTTTTATTTTTTTAGTTTTTTAAATCTGCCGAGTAAATTTTTTATATCGTCGTATTTGAAACCTTTTCTCATTAAAGTTTTTATAATATATTCTTCTCTGTTTTCTTTGTTTTCGTAAACTTTATAATATTTTCTTATTGCATTTTTTAAAGCTTTATTTTCGGTTTTATAACTTATCGAGTCGGAAGCTTTTTCTATTAAGGAATTTTTTACTTTGGATTTTTTAAGATAGTCTATTATATGTCTTTTGCTTTTTCCTTTTAATTTCAAGGAATTGACGGCTATTTTTACAAATCTTTTATCGTCTATTAAATCGTAATCTTTGCAATATTTTATAGCGTAATTTATAAATCTTTTTTTATGTCCTTTTTTAGATAATTTTTCTTTAAGCATATTTTCGCTTACAAAACTTCTTTTAAGTATATTAATCGCCGATTTTTTTGCGGAAGATTCGTAGGCTCTCATTTTTATGTGAGGAATCTCTTCATATTCGATTTCCATTCCTTCGTATATATCAAGTTCGTAAGTTCCGTTTTTGGGAATCGTAAATATGTCGCCGCCCGAAACTTTTATATATATTTTATCGCCTTTGAGTTTCATTTTTAGAATAATCATAAAATTAATATTATATTAAATTTATCGATTTTCAAGTCATTATTATAAAGATATTAAACCACTTGTTTTTTATGTTATAGAAAATTATAATATTCAAATATTGTTTTTAAGTATTGTTTTAAAATTATTAATTAAATATTATTAGGAAATTTATTTTAAGGAATTTTTTATGATAAAAAATATTATTTCGGATATAGGAAATGTGTTATTTGAATTTGACACGGCGGGATTCATAGATAAAAATATCGAAGATAGAGATAAGGATAATTTTTTTAATTTGATATTCGGAAGCGACAATTGGCAGTTTATGGATAAAGGAGATTTATCTTTTGAGGGAGCGAGAGATTATTTTATATCGGTATTTCCAAAATATAAGGATATTTTAAATAAACTTTTCGACAGTTCATTGACTTTATGCCTTAATATGAATCATAATAATATAAATATTTTAAAAGAATATAAAGAAAAAGGATATAATATTTATTATTTGTCAAATATGTCGGTTGAAACTTTTGAATGCATAAATAAAAAAACGGATTTTTTTGAAGAAACTTGTATCGGAGGAGTCGTTTCCGCTTACGAGAAAATGATAAAACCGAACGAGGATATTTATAAATTGTTATTAAACAGATTTGGTTTGAAAGTGGAAGAATGTTTATTTATAGACGATAATTTGAATAATGTTAATACGGCGATAAAACTTGGAATTAATTCCTGTCAGTTAAAAAATATGAACGACATGGCTTTTGAATTGGAGAGAATATTAAAATAGTTTTTGATAATTTTAAATATAATTTTTAAATAGTTTTAATTTTAAACAGTTGTAAAATGAAAAAGATAAACAATTTATTTTTGGAAATCAAAAATCGCTACGGTTTAATATATTTAAGCATCATATTAACTTTTATAATATTAGATTTTATAGCTTCGGTTTTTACTACAAATTTTTTATACGAACCGAATATTAATCCCGTAAATTTATTTTTAATATTATTTATTCCTTCAACAAGCATCACGGTTGGAATCATTACGATAATAAAATTTATAATCGAAGCTCTCAAAAAAAAGGAAGGCTCTCATATAAAATTGGTTATAGTAGTAATTATGGCTTTAATTTCTATTCTGCCAAGTTTTATTATAAGTTATATTTCTTCGTATATTATAGAATCGAATATTAATTTATTTATAGGAAGCGATATCAATAATTCAATATATAATGTTATAGATATGTCGAATAACGAAATAGTCGTTAAGCAAAATAATATGCTTTCCGTTATATCGAATGTCGGCGCAAATTATTTTAACAATATTTACAGGCATATAGATTTGGAAAATGCGGCGAATAATTCCAATAATTTTACAATGCTAAATAATATGATTAAAAATTATCATGATTTTCAAAACATAGCATTTTTATCGAATTCTTATTACGGTTATAGTTCCGTGCTTTTTAATTCAGCCGATTTTCTGCCTTTGGATGTAAATTATAGATTATATACGGAAGAGGTAATATTTATAAACAGCGAGTATAGAAATTTATTTTATGTCAATGCGATTATTCCGCTTTCCGCCGATAATAATTATGTTATATGGTCCGAGCCTATGTCTTCAAATTATATAGAAGTTAGAAATAACGCTTTGGAATCTTTCAGACTTTACAGTTCTGCGAGTATGTTTGTAAACGAATTTTCTATTATATTAAGACTTATATATATATTCGTTTTGGGAATATCTACATTTTTTTCGATAATATTTGGAATAATTTTATCTCGATTAATAACGCATCCGATAAGCTTGCTGTTAAAAGCCACAAATTCCATAACAAATGCCGATTTTAACATAGACATGAAATTTTCAGGGATTCATGATTTGCGAAACCTTATTTACAGATTCAATACTATGGCGAGCGCTCTCAAATATCATAAAGATAGAGAAAACACAAGAATGCGACTCGAAACTTGGAGAGAAGCCGCAATTAAAGTGGCTCATGAAATAAAAAATCCTCTTATGCCTATAGTTATGAATGCGGAACTTATAGAAAGAAATTTAAAAAATAATATGTCCGACAGAGATATAGAAAAAATAAAAGGTTCTACGAATATTATAATAAAAAATGCAAATACGATTTCTACTTTGATTAAATCTTTTTCGGAATTTTCTTTTTCGATTAAAATTTCGGACAAAAAAGAATCTATAAACGCCGTTATTTTGGAAGTTTTGGATTCTTTTAAAAATACTCCTAATATAAAATTTGAAGTGTCTTTAACAAAACATGATTATTTTATTAATATGGATAGAGATAAACTTATTATGGCTTTTAGAAATTTAATAAAAAATTCTATAGAGGCTATGGAAAATAACAATACGGAATCTATAATATATTTGTCATCGTATCATGATATAATTGACGGAAAAGAATTTTTCACCATAAGCATAACCGATACGGGAGTTGGAATAGAAACTTCAAATATAAAAAAAATATTCGAGCCTTATTTTACTTCAAAATCGAAAGGAACGGGAATAGGACTCGCCACGGTAGAAAAAATTATTATGGAGCATAAAGGATATATTTTAGTAGAATCGATTATCGGAGAGGGAAGCACTTTCTTTATAAGATTCGAGATTTAAAAATGAAAATTAAATATTTTTTATATGGCTTATAAGTTTTGTCATATTTGCAGGATAATCCAAACAAGTTATATTCAATTCTCTCGCTTTTTCTTTAATCTCTTTTTCGGTGTTTTCGCATAGAAAAAATATTCTGCATTCGTTTAGAGAATTTATTTTTTTAAGCTCCAATATAAATTCTATCGCATTAACCCAAACCAAATCGGGATTAAATACGAGCGTTCGGATATTGTATTTGTAAAGTTGTCCCATTAATTCGTAAAGATTTTCCGCTGTAAAAACATTTAAAGAAAAACTTTCCAAAAAAGCCTTGATTTTAGTCGCTCTATTATTGTCGTCTACAACTATGACAGAAATATCCATAAACATTCTCTTTGATTAAGATGCCAAAACGCAATTACAGAGAGAGGGAATCGAACCCTCACTGAGTTGCCCCAATCAGATTTTGAGTCTGACGTGTCTACCAATTTCACCATCTCGGCTAACAACCAATTTATTTTAATATATTATACTTTATAAAAAACAAAAATCAAGAGGCAATCTTATTATTTTTGTCATATTTTTTTGTCATATTTTTTATTATGTTATTTAATAAATTTATATTTTAACCGATTATTGCAAAATTATATCTTTGTTATAAAATGTTATAAAATAATTAACATTTAGAATTATGATAGGTTTAATAATAAATGAAAAAAATATTAATTTATATAATTATATCGGCAGTTTTTATTTCATGCGCTACAACTTCAAAAAGTAATTTAAGCGGAGTTTATGTCGGAGAAGAAACGGGCGAAATAGGAATAGTAAATAATTGGAAGAATCCCGATTTCAAAGGCGGAAAAACCGTAAAAATAACGGCGGAAGGTTTTGCATCGGCAGACGGAAGAGGAGATGCAAACGCCATAGAGAGAGCGATTGAAAGCGCAAAAAGAAACGCCGTAGAGCAGGCGGTAGGTTCTATAATTCATGGAGTCTCTTCGGTTAATAATAATAAATTGATAGATTCTAAAATATACGAAAATACTACGGGTTATATTTCTTCTTATAAAGTGCTTAATATAAATAAAAATACTTCCGTTTGGTATTCGAAAATAGAGGCGGTTGTCGGAGTCGATATGATTCAGGATAATCTGCAAGCTATGGGAATATTGATGGATAGAAAAAGTTTGCCGTTAATAGTAGTTTTGGTGACGGACGAAAGCGGAGAATTAAGCGAATCTTTTAATGTCCAATTAGAAAAAAATATGGGAGAGAAGGGTTTTAAATTTGTAAATTCAAGTTCTTTAAGAAAAATTATGCGAGGAGAAAATATAGATTATTCGGATTCGGATTTGGTAAAAAAATTGGCTCAGTCTACGGGAGCGCAGATAGCGGTATTGGGAAAAGCCGCAGCTTCGTATTTTACCACGATACAAGGAACGGCAATGAAAAGTTATAGAAGCGATGTGGCGATAACTGCTATTAATATTTCCGATTATTCTACAATAGCGAGAGCGACTCATCAGGCGGGAGGAGTAGGCGGAAGCGATAAAGATGCTCATTCTATAGCTTTGGTAAAATCAGCAAATTCTATATCGGATGATTTTATCGGACAGATAGTAAATAAATGGCAAAGCGAAGTTCAAAACGGTTCGGAATATACGATTTATGTTTCGGGGCTTAATTTTGAAGACGCTATAGATTTTGAAGATGCCCTTAAAAACAATATAGGAAATATTAAAAATGTTTATAACAGAGGAGTTGCGGGAGATTCTTCAAGATATGTGATTCAATATGTGGGAACTAGCAGAAATCTTGCGGTGGATATTAATACAAAAGCGAAAAATATGGGCTATCAAATAATAATAAACGGTTTTGACGATAAAACCATTACGCTAAAGGCTTCTAAAAAATAAGTAAAATTAAAGAATAAAATTAAAATAAAAAAGATAGATTTAAAAGTTTAAAAATGAAACCAAAATTAATTATTCATACCTGTTGCGCCGTTTGTATGTGCTATCCGAAAACTATGATTGAAAACGAAGATTATGAAACGATATTTTATTTTTATAATCCGAATATATATCCGTTGAAAGAATACGAAAGAAGAAGAGACGAGTTTATAGATTATGCGAAATCGTTAAATATAAACTCTCATATAGAAGAAAATGAAAAATTTGTCGAAGAATGGAGAGACGATATAAAAGGATTTGAAAACGAACCCGAAAGGGGAATAAGATGCAGTTTATGTTTTAAGCATAGGATAAATAAGGCTTTCGAATATGCGAAAAATATAAACGCTCAATTCGTGTCCACAGTTATGACTATAAGTCCTCATAAAGATAGTAAAGTTATAGAATCTATAGGAAATTCTTTGGCTGAAAAATATTTTCCGATTAAATATTTGCATATAGATTTTAAGAAAAAAGACGGATTTAAAAAAACTAATATAATCGCAA
Source organism: uncultured Brachyspira sp. (assembly GCA_964604385.1). Classification (GTDB taxonomy): domain Bacteria; phylum Spirochaetota; class Brachyspiria; order Brachyspirales; family Brachyspiraceae; genus Brachyspira. The sequence goes on along the minus strand of CAZRYV010000010.1, from coordinate 15,912 downwards.
ACGAATACGGACTTTACAGGCAGAATTATTGCGGATGTAAGTTTAGTATGAGAGATTAAATATATGAAAGAGGCTACCTGAAATAGATAACCTCTTAAAATAATTAAATTCTACTTAAAACGGAATTATTATATCATTCCATCCCAAGAGCCTTTTATTTTTGAATCTCCCGCTTCCGGCCAATAAGCTGTAACCGTTTTTTGTTCCGTAAAGAATCTAACTCCGTCCGTTCCCATAGCATGCAAATCGCCGAAAAACGAATCTTTATGTCCCGTAAAACCGAATATTCCTATAGGGACAGGAATACCTACATTTATGCCAACCATTCCTCCATGCGTTCTTTTTGAAAATTCTCGGGCATAATATCCGCTTTGAGTATATATAACCGAGCCGTTTGCAAATTCACTGTCGTTCATTATTTTTAATCCATCTTCAAAATCTTTAACTCTCTTTATAAATAATACTGGACCAAATACTTCCTTTATGCCTACGCTCATTTTATGAGTAACTTTATCAAAAATTGTAGGTCCTAAATAGAAACCTCTTTCGTAACCGGAAACTTTTATATTTCTACCATCCAATACTAAATCAGCTCCTTCTTTTATTCCTGTTTCAATCCAATCCGTAACAAATTTTTTATGTCCTTCGTTTACCAGAGGTCCTAAAACTGTAGTTTTATCATAAGCCGGTCCGACTTTTATTTTTTTAGCCGCTTCCACTATCATTTCAACAAAATTATCTGCTATGGCATCCTCGACACATACTGTCGATAAAGCCATGCATCTTTCGCCTGCGCATCCAAATGCCGAATTAATTATTCCGTTTACCGTTCTTTCAAGCATACAATCTTTTAATACCAAAGCATGATTTTTAGCTTCCGTTAAGGCTTGAACTCTCTTTCCGTTTGCTGCGGCGGTAGAATATATATGTTTGCCTACTGAAGTAGAGCCTACAAAACTTATTCCTTTAATTAAAGGATGTCGAAGAAATAATTCCGACTCATTTCTTGAACAGGTAACCAAATTCAATACTCCTTTAGGCAAACCCGCTTCAACCCAAAGTTCCATAATATTCATAGCGGTTTGAGGCGTAAAACTCGCTAATTTTAATACCATAGTATTTCCCGTAGCTATACATATTGGCGCCATCCAGCCCATAGGTATCATACCGGGAAAATTCCAAGGCGGAATTCCAGCAAAAACTCCCAAAGGTTCCATATATTGCACTGTGTCGTATCTTCTTGAAGCGTTCATTATAGAGCATCCTTTCATAAGATGTGGGATACCGCATGCAAATTCTACAACCTCCCTAACTTTAAGAATATCACCTTTAGATTCTTCCCAATTTTTTCCATGTTCTGTGGCGCATATTTCTGTAAGTTTGTCCATGTTTTTATCAAGTAACGCTTTCATTTTAAATAATACTTGAACTCTTTCGTTTGGCGGAACATCCGACCATTCAAGATAAGATTTATGAGCGGCATTAATAGCCATCTCAACTTCTTCGATTGTGCATTGAGGCGCTTTAGCCATCACTTCTCCAGTAGAAGGATTATAGCAATCCATATATTTATCAGTTTTAGATTCTATCCATTCTCCGTTACAAAAAAAATTTAGTTTTTTTATTCCCATTTTTTCCTCCAAAAATTAATTTTATATTCCTGTTTTATTTTTTATAAAATTTCTAGCTTTTATCGCATATTCTAAAGGATTGGCAATATTAGGGTCTTGTTCGGCTTCCACTACAAACCAACCTTCATAATTTATCGATTCCAAGAATTTCAATATCGGGTCAAAATATATTTCGCCGTCTCCGGGGACAGTAAATATTCCGTTTCTAACTCCATCTAAAAAGCTCATGTTATTTTTAATAACTTTCTCTTTAATTTCTCCTCTAACATCTTTTAAATGAACATGCTTTATTCTATTTGCATTTTGATATAAAAGTTTTAAAGTATTTTCCATACTTCCGTCACTTAAATATATATGCCCCGTATCGTATAGCAAATTAACATATTTTGGATCAGTTAAACTCATTAATTTATTGGTTTCTTCCAAAGTTTGAACTCCCGTTCCCATGTGATGATGATATATCAATTCTATATTATATTCTTCTAAAGCTATTTTCCCCAATTTATTAAGACCGTTTGCAAGAGTAGTAAATTCTTTATCAGAAAAAATATATTTTTCTTTAAATACGGGTAAGTTTTTACCTTGTATAGAAGTTCCCACTTCGCAAGCTCCTATTCTTTTAGCTCCCACTTGCATTAAAAAATTGCATTGTTTTCTAAAAGAATCTATAGTCGCTTTTTCATTTGCTTCCGTTCCTGTGAAAAAAGCACTGAACCATTGATTACATATAGACAAATTTCTTAAACTAAGCTCTTTCATTAAAAACTTAATATCGTCAACGGGATATTTTGAACCTACTTCGCATCCTTTATATCCTGCAAGCGCCATTTCGCTAATGCATTGTTTAAAAGATATTTCTCCTCCCAAAGATGGGTCATCATCATTAGTCCACCCTATAGGAGCTATGCCTAAATTTACATTGTTTAATTCAATTTTTTGTTTCATCTTAATTTTCCTTTTTTAGTATTGTATTAAATATTTTTTAATGTCGTTTTGATTTTTAGCAGCTTTTAATACACTTTCTTTATCAGAACTTTGAGCTATTCCCACTCTCCAAAAACTTTCGTATCCGTTAGTCATAGTTTTAGGCATAACTTTAATATCTATTAAAACGGATTTATTTTCTTTTTTAGATTTTTCTAAAGCGTTTTTTAATTCTTCCGGTGTTTTAACTTTATAAGAAATCATACCGTAGCCTTCCGCTATCTTTTGAAAATCTATTATTTGAAAATTCCCATTTGGATATTTAAACTCTGTTCCATAAGATATAATGCCATTGTTTCTCTGTAAATTATTTATACATCCAAAGCCTGCATTATCGAAAAGTAAAATATTTATTTTTATTCCCATAGCCAAAGCCGAAGCTATTTCCGAGTGTCCCATTATAAAAGAACCGTCTCCTACCATAGCGTATACTTCTCTATCGGGATATGCTAATTTTGCACCGAAAGCTCCGTTAATTTCGTATCCCATGCAGGAAAAAGCGTATTCCACATGATAAGTATCTTTATATTTTACTTTCCACATTCTTTGCAAATCTCCGGGTAAAGAACCGGCGGAACCTACGATAATAGATTTTTTATCTATTAATTTGTTTATCAAAGCTAAAGCGGTAGTTTGAGGCAAAGCTCCTTCGCATTCATTAAAGAATTTTGTTGGCGACTCATCATCATGATTTTTAATTTCAGGAATAAATTTTTTATTTTTGTCAAATTTAATATTTGCCAATCTATCATATTCTTTATCCCATTTTAATTTAGTTTCCTTAATATACTTCTCCGTATATTCTGATTTATAATTTTTTAATTCTTTTTTTAAAGACTCTAAAGCCAATTTAACATCTGATTTTACTTGTATAGCGTCTAATTTTATGACATCGAAAGGATTTATATTTATATTTATAAAACCATTTGCGTTTTTAAATTGACTTTTTGAAGAAGTTGTAAAATCTGAATATCTCGTTCCTAAACCTATTATTAAATCAGATTCTTTAGCGATTATATTAGCCGCTATAGCTCCCGTAGTCCCTATGCCTCCAAGATTATATAATTCTTCCGACATTAAAACGCCTTTCCCGGCTTGCGTTTCTCCTATCGGGATATTAAATTTTTTAGAAAAATCAATTAAAGTCTCATCAGCAAAAGAATATCTTACTCCTCCGCCACAAATTATTAAAGGTTTTTTAGATTTTTTAATAATTTCCGATGCTCTTTTTATATCATTATGATTTGGATATTGCCTAGATATATAATGCGTTCTTTTTTCTAAAAAAGATTTAGGAAAATCATAAGTCTCTCCTTGAACATCCTGTGGTAAAGCTACGCATACCGCTCCAGTTTCCGCCGGGTCGGTTAATACTCTCATAGCGTTGATCATAGCCGTCATTAATTGTTCGGGTCTATTAACTCTGTCGAAATATTTACACACCGCTTTAAAAGAATCGTTTGCCGTAATTAATTTTGAACTTTCTTGTTCTATTTGCTGTAAAACAGGATCGGGTTGTCTGCATGCAAAAGTATCTCCCGGCAATAATAAAAGCGGAATGCGATTAGCGGTAGCTGTTCCGGCTGCGGTTATCATATTAATGGCTCCGGGACCTATCGATGAAGTGCAAGCGTATATTTTTAGTCTTCTGTTTTGTCTTGCAAAAGCTGTAGCAGCATGAGCCATACCCTGTTCGTTTCTACCGATTATAAATTTTAGATTATGTTTTATATGAGCCAAAGCTTCTCCAAAACCAACGACATTTCCATGTCCGAATATGGTAAAAATTCCTTCTACAAATTTGTATTCTTTGCCGTCAAAATTAATGTATTGATTATCCAAAAAAATAGTTAATGCCTGTCCAACAGTCATTTTTTGAGTTTTCATAAAAACCTCTTTTAAATTAATTATTTTTAAAACCTTTCCATAATGAAATATCTTTTTTTTCAAGCCATGAATGTTTAGAGTCAACATTTCTTGTCTTTTTCCAAGGATTTCCATCCAAATGTCTTATAATCCATGAGAAATACAATGCATATCCCGGAGCAGCGCATTGTGGATGAGTGTTTCCTCCCGGTATTAACAGAAAATTTTTATCATAAATTGTTTTTGCCTCGTAGTTTATAAAAGCCGCTCCAAATCCTTGAGGTTTATCGAATCTATAATAATAAATTTCTGGATGAGGGTGAGAATGCGGAATATAACTTGACCATCTTCCGGGTAAAGAAAAAACTTCTCCTATAACCAAATTAGAATAAGGAGCATTATCATAATCGAAAAAAGTAAGAACATCTCTGACGCCCGTATTATCCCATACATCTACGCCAAACCTTTGAACTAAAACATCTTGTGGTTTATAAAATTTTATGTCGAAAGAATTTTTATTTGTAGTTGATATTATAAGAATTTCCGCATAAGACTTTGAAGTTAATTGAACCTCCACATTAAAAGGAATATGCAATACAAATCCGGGACTTTCAAAAACATCTCCTCTTTTTGCGTTATAAGTTTTTCCATTAACTTTAAAATCTAATTCTCCTTCTACCAATTGAATGGCTGTTTCTTTATTTGGTTTCTTTTCAATTTTAAATGAATCGTTATTTTTTAACCGTATTAAAGTTACATCCATCATAGTAAAAGCTTGTATACCGTTTTCTTCCGTAATAGTTTCTTTTTCTAAATCGTTAGTTTTTATTACCATTTTTACCTCTTCTTAAAATTCGTTTATATACACTTTCCTATTTTCTTTCAATGATTTTTGAGCCGCTTTAGCAAGTAGTAAAGATTGATAAGCTTCTTCTATAGTAACGGGAATTTCTTTATTATTTATAACGGCGTCCACAAAAATTTCTATTTCCATTCTATAAGCATTTAAATATCTTTCTAAAAAGAAATATAAAGGCTTTTCATAAATTATGCCGTCTTTTGACGATATAACTAATGTATTTGAAGTGTCGTTAGAGCATGATAAAGCTCCCTTCTCTCCATGAACTTCCGCCCTTTGGTCGTATCCATAACTTGCTCTTCTGCTATTAGTTATAACGGCTAATGCTCCATTTTCTAATTCTATACTTACAATAGCCGTATCTATATCGTTACCTTCGGTTTTTACTTTTGGATTTACCAGAGCATCTCCTATAGCCGTTACGCTTTTAGGATTTGAAGAAGATAAATATCTAACCATATCAAAATCATGTATCATCATATCGCAGAATAATCCGCCCGAAACTTTAACATAACTTATAGGAGGAGGTTCTGGGTCCCTTGAAGTTATTTGTATAAGTTCAAGTTTTCCTATAACTCCTTTGTCAATATTTTCTTTTATAGCCATAAAATTATGGTCAAACCTTCTGTTAAAACCAACCATATATTTTTTGCCCGTTTTAGCTACCAAATCCTTTACATCTTTAACTCTTCCTATTTCAAGGTCTACGGGTTTCTCGCAGAATACATGTTTGCCCGAATTTAAAGCTTCTATAGATATAGAATAATGCGTATCTGTAGGGGTGCATATAAAAACAGCATCAACCTCTTTATCATTTAAAATATCTTTATAATCTTTAGAAGTTTTTTCAATACCCATAGCTTTTGCAGTATCTTCCAAATCTTCGGCTATAGGGTCGGCTATCCATATTATTTTTGTGTCTTTTGAATTTGAAGCAGCTTTCGCATGAACTTTACCGATTCGTCCCGCTCCTATAATTCCAATTTTTAACATAAAGTATAATCTCCTTTTATAAAAATTACGAAATAGCTCTTTTTTTTCTATAAGTATCTATACATACGGCGGCGACTATAATAGCGCCCCTTACAACTTGTTGCCAATATGGAGATATATTCATCAAATCCATAGTATTAGTTAATGTTCCCATTATAAGTATTCCGACAAATGTTCCCCCTATAGTTCCTATACCGCCTGAATGTGAAACTCCTCCAACTGTAGCGGAAGCTATAGCGTCAAGTTCGTAATTTAAGCCAAGTCCCGGTTGTCCCGAATTTATCCTTGACGATAATATTATTCCGGCAATTGCAGATAAAAGTCCAGCATAAGCGTATACAAGAATCTTAACTTTTTGTATAGGAATACCGCTAACTACAGCCGCATTTTCGTTACCGCCTATTGCATATATAAATTTACCAAATTTCATATAGTTTAACATTATATAAGTTATTATGGTAAATATTAAAAATATAATTACGGGTATAGGAACTCCGAATACGCTTCCCTGTCCTATAACTGTATAAGACGAAACTAAAGTGCTTACAGGATTACCGTTACTATATACGAAAGCTAACCCTCTAGTGGCTGTTTGCATACCCAAAGTTGCAATAAATGCAGGGATTCCCGCATAAGCTATAAAAGCTCCGTTTACTCCTCCGCATACCACTCCTATTAAAAGTCCTATTAATATTGGAATAATTATAGGAAGCTGTGGAAGATTGGGGAACATTCTTAATTCCCAAGAAGCTTGCTGAGTTAATGAAGCGACTACTACCGTAACCAAAGCCAACACGGCGCCGGAAGATAAGTCTATTCCCTTAGTTATAATAACTAAAGTAACACCTAATGATATTAATCCCATCATACTAACTTGTCTTAATATATTAAGCAAATTTCTTGTTTTTAAGAATACCCCATGCGTTAATATTGTAGCCAATATAATTAACGCTATCAATATTAAAATTTGTCCGTAATTATTTAGTATTTTTTTAATTGAAAATTTCATGTTTTACTCCATTTAATTTATTTTTAATTATTTTTAATTTTGCATTTCCATTCCAGCCGCTAATGTCATTATTTTTTCTTGGGTAATTCCTTCTTTATCCAAAATACCCATTAAATTTCCTCCGTTCATTACCGCTATTCTATCACAATTGGCTATTATTTCAGGCATTTCGGATGAAATAAACATGACAGCGCAGCCGTTCTTTGCTAAATTTCTAATTAATTGATATATTTCGCTTTTCGCTCCTATATCTATTCCCCTTGTAGGTTCATCGAATATAAATAAATCAATATCGCCTACCATCCATCTTGCTAGCAATACTTTTTGTTGATTTCCTCCGCTTAAGGATGATATAGGTATTTTTATGTCTGCCATTTTTATAGATAATTTTTTTCTTAAATCTTCGCATGCATTATTAAGTTTCTTATAATTAATAAATTTTAAATTATTCAAAAACTTATTTAATGAAACTATAGTTATATTGCTTGCAACGGAAAGCATCGAATATATGCCCGTAATTTTTCTGTCTTCTGTAATAAACGCTATTTTATTCTCTATGGCGTCAATCGGTTTTCTTATATATATTTCCTCACCCTTATAAAATATTTTTCCAGAGTTTATTTTTCTGATTCCAAATATTGCTTCCGCTATTTCTGTTCTTCCCGAGCCTACCAATCCTGCAAAACCGAGTATCTCGCCTCTTCTTATAGAAAATGAAACATCTTTAAATACATTCCCAGAAGATAGATTTTCCACTTTAATAATTTCTTCTCCTATATCTTTTTTAGAATTGTCTGCCTGATAAAAATCTTCCAAACTTCTGCCAACCATATAATTTATAAGTTTAGTATTGTCTATTTCTTCTTTAGTTCCCGTAGCTATCCATTTGCCATCTCTTAATATTGTAAGCTCATCTACTATTTTATAAGTTTCTTCCATTTTATGAGTCGTATATATTATGCTTATCCCTCTGCTTTTTAAATCTCTTATAACATTAAATAATATATCTATCTCTTTTTCTGTTATAGCCGAAGAAGGTTCATCCATTATTACTAGTTTTGCATTATAAGAAACAGCTTTTGCTATTTCAACCATCTGCTGTTGAGAAACGGTTAAATTAACCATAAGTTTTTTAGGGTCGCCTATAATACTGTCGAAATTAAGATTTTTTAATAATTCTACCGTATTGTCATACATTTTCTTATGATTAATTAATCCAAATTTATTTAAAGGTTCTCTGTTAAGATAAATATTTTCGCAAATGCTTCTATAAGGTATATAAGACAATTCCTGATGAATCATAACTATTCCCATGTCTAACGCTTGTTTTGGCGTTCTGAAATGACATTTCTTACCATCAAAAATCAGAGTTCCAGAATCGGGTTGTATAATTCCCATAATAATTTTCATTAAAGTGGATTTTCCCGCTCCATTTTCACCCATAAGTCCATGCACAGTGGCGGGTTTTATACGAATCTGAACATTATCCAAAGCCTTTGTTCCGCCAAAAGTTTTATTAATATTTGTAGCCTCTAATATATATTCTTGTTTATTTTCCATAAAAACCCCTAAATTATTTAATTTCGTCTATTTTAACGATTCTATTTTCTTTCAAAGATATATTAGCCGCCAAAGCCATTTTTAAAGCCGGTAAACAATTTTCCACATTTACCGGACTATCTTTTTTATTTAATATAGATTGGACAAATTGATATATCTCTTCTGCATAAGCGTCTTTATACCTGTCTAAAAAAGTATAAAAAGGCTTATCTCCTGTTACTCCATTTTCGTTTTGTAATATTACATTGGTAGAAGTGTCGTTTCTTGACTCTAAACTTCCTTTTGTTCCTAAAACTTCTGCTCTTTGGTCATATCCGTAATTTGCAAATCTAGTTGCATTAATGGAGGCTATAACTCCGCTTTTCATTTTAACTGTTACTATAGTCGTATCTACATCTCCGAATTCGGTAAGTTCGGGCATTAAAAAAGCACTTCCACATGCGAATAATTCCAAAGGTTCGTCGCAGGTTTTATCAGTAAAAAAAGAAATTAAATCCAAATCATGAATACATAAATCTAAATATATTCCACCGGAGGTTTTTAAGAACTCTACATTTGGAAAAGGGCTATCATAATTAGTAAGTTTAATCATTTGGACTTTGCCTATTTCTCCGTTATCTATTCGTTCCTTTATTGATTTATAATTATGGTCAAATCTTCTATTGAAACCAACCATAAGTTTTTTATCACTTTCTTTTGCGGCGTTTATAACATTTAAATGGTCGGATATATTTGTAGCTATAGGTTTTTCGCAGAATATATGTTTTCCCGATTTTAAAGCTTTTATGCAACTTTCGGTATGAGTGTCGGTTGGTGTGCATAATAATATAGCGTCTATATTTTTATCGCTTAAGCATTCGTCAAAGCTTCTTGAAAATTTTGCTCCATATTCATTAGCTTTAGACTCCAAATCTTTACTCATACTATCGACAAATAAAGATAAATTAACTTCTCTTGATAATTTAGTCTTTATGGTATGAGCATGAACCAATCCTATTCTGCCTATTCCTACCAAAGCAATATTAATCATTTATTATCCCTTTAATTCCCCAAATATTTTTATCAATTAACATTTGGGGAATATTAATTTTTTTATTATTGAACATTATCTTTAGTTATTACCACAGGAGCTATTAAATCCAATTTTGCGACTTCTTTTCCTTCGATAATATTTATTATATTATCTATAGATTTTTGAGCTTGCACTGCGCTGTCTTGCAATACGCTCATAGATAGTGTCCCTTCCCGAATTGCATTTTGCGCATCCGGAGTGGCGTCTATACCGCAAACTATTACCTCTCCGTTTCCGACGCCTATTTTTTTACCGGCTTGTATTAACGCTTGAGAAGCTCCAAGCGCCATTTCATCGTTATTTGAAAATATTGCATCTATTTGAACTCCGGCGGTTAACCAAGTTTCGACTATTCTTAAACCTTGTTCTCTTTGCCAATTTCCCGTTTGTTCTCTTACAATATTCATCCCTTTCATATTTTCTATCAAATAATCTTTAGCTCCGGCAGTTCTTTTTATAACGCTATCATTTCCCAATATTCCCAAAAGTATTACGGCGTTTCCCGTATTTCTAAATTGAGAAACATATTCAGCTTGCATAGCGCCACATTGATATTCGTCTATGCCGACATAATAGAATGAATTTTCCTCCAAATTAATTGGCATTCTATTAAAATATAGATGAGGGATATTATCTCTAACGAATATTTCCTCTATAGGTCCCGCAGCTTCTGGATTCACAAGATTAATTAATACTCCGTCAACTTCTTGTATAGCCACATTTTCAAGGGCATTTTGCAAAGTCGCATGGTCACCTCTCCCGTCTACAAAAGAAATTTCATAGTTCTTATATTTCTCTTTGACATATCTTTCCATTTCTTGTCTGACATAAACTAAAAAAGTATCGTTGAAATCATTGAAAGCTCCAACTATCTTTTTCTTCTGTCCGTCTTTTGAGCATGATGCGAGCATCATAGCAATAATTAGTAGAAACATAATTATTCTTTTCATGTTTTTCTCCTTTTGTTTTGTATTTATTTATATTTTGAAGATATTATTACTTCCGCATCTAAATATTTTACAATATTCGTTCCGTTATTTATTAAATTTATCATAGCATCTAAAGATTCCGAAGCTTGAACCATCGTATCTTGCTTTATAGTGGCATACATTTTTCCTTCTTCTATTAAATTCATTCCATCGGGAGTTGCATCCACTCCAAAAACCATTATTTCGCCTAAATTTGTCCCCATAATTTTACCGCTTGCCTCAAGCGCTTGAATAGCGCCAATGGCCATATCGTCATTATTGGAAAAAACAAAATCTATATTAATGCCCGATGTAATCCAATTTTCCACTATAGTCAAAGCCCTATCTCTATACCAAGCTGCCGATTGTTCTCTCAATATTTTTATATTACTGTTGGCTATTCCGTCTTTAACTCCTTTAGTTCTGTCTTCAGCGGCTTCCGTGCCTAAAGGTCCAATTAATATTACTCCGTTTCCCGAATTCTTTATTTCTAAAGCGGCTTGAGCTTGAAGTTCTCCCACTTTCCTTTCGTTTAATCCCACATAACTATAAGAGCCTTCTTCTAATCCTTTAGGTCTATGATTAAAATATAGAATAGGAACATTGGCTTGTTTTGCCAAATTATCTATAGCTTTGGAAGTTTCGGGATTGACTAATTGAAGCATTATTCCATCCACATCTTGTAAGATTAAATTTTCTACTAAATTTTGTTCTGTTCCTGCATCTCCCGCAGCATCTTTTATTAAGATAGTTATATTTTCTTTATCTTTAGAATATTCCAATAAATCGTCATGTATATATTTTATAAATGTGTCAGCCATATTGCCCATTATAGCCCCTATTACTATATTATTTTGATTTTTATTATTTGAGCAATTGATTGTGCTAATAAATAATAAAATTATCAAAAAAATTCTCATTTTAACCTCAAATATTAACTATATTTTAGATATATATTAAATATCTATTAATATAGTATAGTCATTTTTTAGAGCTTGTCAAGTAAATTTTGAATTTTTTTTTATTTTATTTTAGATTAAATTTAGAATATTTGTTAATTTTATATAAAAATAATAAGAATTTATGATATTTCTATGGATACTTTATTATTATACAGATAGTCGATAATATTTTTATCGGGCATTTTATCGGTTACAAGAATATCTATATCTTCCAAATAGCAATAAGTCATTAAAGATACAGAATTAAATTTACTACTATCTGCCAATAAAATTATCTTGCTGCTTTTTGAAATAACGGTTCTTTTTATATCCGATTCCAAAGGTGAGGAATTGGTCACGCCATTTAATATAGAAAATCCGGTTGTAGCCATAAAAGCTTTACTTATATTGAAGTTTTTAATCGTTGAAATACTTGTAGCTCCTACAAATGATAAAGTTTTTCTATTTAATGTCCCAGATAATGATATTAAATTTATATTTTCATATTTTATGGCTCTAAATATAACCTCTAAATTATTGGTTAATATAGTTAAATTATTTATATTTTTTAAATAATCTATCATATAAAATGTAGTAGTGCCAGAATCTATGAAAATTATATCATTATCTTCGACTATACTTGAGGCTTTTTTGGATATAGCTAATTTTTTATCTATATTTTCTATATTTCTTTCGCTAAACGAAGTTAAATATTTTTTATTGCTCCATTTATTTTTTAAGGTTATGCCACCGTAAGTCTTTTTTAAATTAGTATCCTTTAGTATTTCCGATAAATCTCTTCTTACCGTGCTTTTAGATATATTAAAATCGTCGCATATTTGGTCTAAAGTAACATTTTTATTTTTATAAATGAACTCTATTATGCTATCTATTCTTTCTGCTCTCATTTCCTCTCCAAATTTATACAAACTCTATTATATAAATAATCGAATAAAAAAACAATAATTATATTAATGCAAATAAATAATTAAAGAAACTGCTAATAAAAAATATAATTATATATTGTTTTTTTTATTATTTTATTTATAATATGTTCAATATATAATAAATATATTATGAATATATAGTAAACATATAATAGGAATTTGGTATGCCTTTGGCAATGATGGAACATTTATTATACGATGCTAGTAAAAATAAAAGAGCAGTAGGAGCTTTTAATATAGCTAATATGGAAGTTCTTATAGGAGTAATAAAAGCGGCTGAATATTTAGATACACCCGTTATTATTCAAATAGCTGAAAAAAGATTGACTCATTCTCCTCTATATTTGCTTGGTCCTATGATGGTTAATGCCGCTAAAAAATCTAAAGTAGATATTGCAATTCAATTGGACCATGGAAGTTCATTAAATATTATAAACGAAGCTATAGAATATGGTTTTACTTCTGTAATGTATGACGGCTCTCATTTGTCGATAGAAGAAAATATAAAAAATACTAATATAATTTATAAACATGTAAAAGATAAGGGAGTTAATTTGGAAGCCGAAATAGGAGTTCTTTCCGGTAACGAAGGCGGAGGAGATATGAAAGAAATATGCACTAATCCTAAAGAGGCTTTATATTTTTATGAGAATGCAAAATTTGATGCTTTGGCTATAGCTATAGGCAATGCCCATGGACATTATAACGGAGAACCTAAATTAAATTTTGAAATCCTAAACGAAATACATAACTCTGTAGATAGTTTTTTAGTATTGCATGGCGGAACAGGAATTAGTGATGAACATTTTAAAAAAGCAATATCGTTAGGAATATCAAAGATAAATATAGCTACCGCTAATTTTGACGCTATAATAAACGCTTCTTCCGATTATTTTTTAAAAGAGAAAGAATATAATTATTTTTCTTTAAATGAAAAAATAGTTGAAAAAGTATTTGAAATAACTGCCAAACATATAAATATATTTAATAATAAAATTTAATAAAAATAGGAGACATATTTTATGAAATATATTAATTTTGATGAAAATAGAGAATATGATTTAGTTCTTCTTGGTAGAGTGACTATTGATTTGAATCCGCAAGATTATTATAAGAGTTTATCAGAATGCACGACTTTTGTAAAATATTTGGGAGGCTCTCCGGCAAATATAGCTATAGGGCTTTCAAGACTTGGTAAAAAAATAGGATTTATTTCCAAAGTATCCGAAGATGCATTTGGCGATTTCTGTATAGAAACATTCAAAAAAGAAGGGGTGGATACTTCCAATATTAAAAAAGCTAAAAATGGAGAAAAGCTCGGCTTAACTTTTACGGAGATTTTAAGTAAAGAAGAAAGCAGTATTTTAATGTATAGAAATCAAATAGCGGATTTGTCATTGGGAGTCGATGATATAAACGAAGAATATATAAAGAAAAGTAAAGCCTTATTAATATCGGGAACGGCTCTTTCGCAATCTCCTTCAAGGGAAGCGGCGCTTAAAGCTCTTATGTTGGCAAATAAAACTCATACTCCTATAATATTTGATATAGATTATAGAGAATATAATTGGAAAAATAAAGATGAAATATCGATTTATTATTCGATAGTAGCCAACGAATCGAGTATTATATTAGGTTCAAAAGAAGAATACGAATTAACCGCATCTTTATTCGGTTCTAACTTTACGGATGAAGAAATTGCAAAATATTATCATAGCAGAAAGGCTTCTATAATCGTTATAAAACATGGTAAAGAAGGTTCTACGGCTTATACAAAAGATGGCAATAGTTATACTATAAAACCTTTCCCTATAGATAAATTAAAATCTTTCGGAGGTGGAGACGGATACGCTTCGGCTTTTCTTTACGGGATATTTGAAGGAATAGATATTTATGACGCTTTAGAATATGGAAGTGCATCGGCTTCTTTATTGGTTGCAAGTCATGGATGTTCTTCGTTTATGCCTAATTTGGATGAGATTAAAAAATATATAGAAAATTGTAAAAAACAATTCGGAGATATGGTAGCAAGAATCTGAAATTATATTATTTCATTTTTGAAGCCATTATATTTGCAACTATAGAGCCCGATATATTATGCCATACGCTAAATATTGCTCCGGGAACGGTTGCTAAAGGCATAGACGCAAAATGAGTTGCCGCTAAAGAAGTGGCTAGCCCAGAATTTTGCATACCTACCTCTATTGAGATAGCCTTACATTTTGCATTATTTAATCGAAGTAATTTGCTTACTATAAAACCTAGTAAGTATCCTAAACAATTATGAAGTATAACTACTATAATAATTAAATATCCTACCCGCATCAGTCTTGAGGAATTTGCGGAAACTACGGCGGCTACTATAGAAACTATTGCAAGAACGGATATAAGAGGCAATATTTCTTTTATATTGCTTGTAAATTTATCGAAAAATCTATTTATTATAAAACCTAACCCTATTGGTATTATAACTACTTGAATTATAGACATAAACATATTAATCGCATTTACATTAACCCTTTGTCCCGCATATAATAAGGTTAAAATAGGCGTTGCAATCGGAGCTAAAATAGTAGATACCGAAGTCATACCTACGGATAAAGCTACATCTCCTTTTGCTAGATAAGTCATAACATTAGATGAAGTTCCTCCGGGACAAGTTCCGACTAATATAACTCCTACGGCTAATTCTGCGGGCAATTTGAAAATCATAGAAAGCAAAAAAGCCAAAAGAGGCATTATAGTAAATTGAGATATAGCTCCTATTATTATATCTTTAGGTCTTGTAAATACAACTTTAAAATCTTCAATTTTTAGAGTAAGTCCCATACCGAACATTACTATCATTAAAAGATAATTAACATAGCTCGTTTTTATAAAACTTACCGATTTTGGAATAAATAAAGATAATGCCGCCACTATCAATACTATTATAGCCATATTTTTACCAAAAAAATTACTTATGTTTTTTAATATTTTCATTTTTTATCCTTAAAAATTAAATCATTATTTTATAATTATATAATAAATATTATTTCAATATCGCTCCCGTATTTGCAGATTGAACGAGTTTTCTATATCT
>CAZRYV010000009.1:17492-22738 GCA_964604385.1 uncultured Brachyspira sp. | reverse complement strand
ATAGTTTAGATTATATTTAATTTTTTATCTATTTCAATATTTATCGGTTTTATTCCTAATTAATAAATAATATTAATTAAAATTAAATTAATATTAGGGAGGATAAAAACATGAGTAATTCAAAAAAAATTATTAAATTTAAAAAAGATTCTGTGATATTCACGGAAGGAAAAGAGCCTAAATATACTTTTTATATAATTGTTTCGGGAACGGTAGCGTATTATAGTTATTTTGCGGATAATTATAAAGTAGAATATCAAGCGGGAGATACTATAGGACTTTCTAATGCCGTAATTAACGAACCGTTTAGCTCAACTGTAAAAGCGGTTGACGATGTCGAATTATTGGAAATGAATGTTCAGGAAATAGAAAATATAAACGATACGAGCATAATAAATAAAATGTATAATCATTTGCTTCTTGATTTGGAAAGATGGCTTAACAGATATTACTATTTCTTAAATAAAGTTTACGACCCTTACGCTAAAAACGAAAGAAAAACATCCAATATTATTGAAATAGGAAAAATATACTATAATAATGGATTCTACGATGTCGCTTATAAAGTATTCAATAAATATAAAGAAACCAATCCGGGAAACGAAGGAATTGAAGAATTATTGTCAAAAATAACGCCGATAGAAGAACCCAAAGCTATAAATAATAATGTTTATAGATATAAAGAAGGTTATTGTATATATAACGAACTTCAAAGCAGCGATTATTTATACATAATAAAATATGGAAAAGTAGGAATATATAATATTTTTAATTCAAAGATTGTTACAAGGAAAGTTTCTACCGACAACGATATTATTAACGGATACGGTTCTTCAAAAAATCGTCCTTATTTAACTACCGCCGTAACTCTTCAAGATTCTATTATACAATTAATAAAAAAAGAAGAGATTATGAATTTGATGTATATTGATAAAAACATAAGATTATATTTGATAAAAATAATGAGTATGAGAATATACAGCACGATATTGAGAATAAAAGCTTTCAATACAGACAATATGATGGGAAAATTTATTATAATCATAGAGGCTCTTATAAAGAACGAACTTTTATTTAAGGATATTAAAAAAATAAAATTTCCTTACAATATTAACGATATTTGTTCCATTATAGGAGTCGATTATAATCCGTATATTGAAAACGAAGTTAGAAAAATAAAATCTGTAACAATATCGGAAAACGGAAATTTAACGGTAAAAAATATAGACGATTTTTACGAAGAATACAAAGTATATAGCCAAAGAATATTAAATAAATAATTTTATTTTATAAGATTTGTTTTATAAAATTTATTTATTAAAATTTATTTGTTAAGATTTTTTATTAAAATTTTTTATTAAATTTTTTTTATTATAAAATAAGATAAATATTCTATATTGCCTTTAGTTCCTTTTATAGGAGATTGAGTCCTGCCAATCTCCTTAAAACCTGTTTCTTCTATTTTATTTATCGCTTTATTTATAATATTCTCTCTTAATGTATCATCTTTTATAATTCCGCCTTTCGGTATATCGGATTTTTCCGCTTCAAATTGCGGTTTTATCAAACTAATCCAAAATTCTAAATCGTAAAGTTCTTTATAAATAATCGGAGCTATTTTCGTTATCGATATAAAAGAAACATCGCTTACTACAACAGAAGGAATCTCTTCGAACATTTCCCTTTTTATATTTTTTGCATTAAAATCTTCTATCGATATTACCCTTTTATCGTTTCTAAGTTTATAAACCAATTGATTATGTCCCACATCCAAAGCGTAAACCTTTTTGGCGCCGTTTTGAAGCAGGCAATCGGTAAATCCTCCCGTAGAAGAGCCTATATCCAAACATATTTTATCTTTAACAGAAATATCAAATTCCGAGAACGCTTTTTCCAATTTATCTCCCGCTCGAGAAACATATTTTCTAATTTGAATAATATCTATTTTGTCGGTATCTTTGATATTTTGAGATTTTGAAGTTACTTTAACGCCGTTTACAAAAACGCATCCTGCAAGTATTATATCTTGAGCTTTCGCCCTGCTTTTTGTATAACCGTTTTTAAAAATATATTCGTCAAGTCTCACTTTTGAATCTAATTAAAATTATCAATTAAACAATAACCGTTTTTTAGTTTTCAGTTTTTAATTTTCAATTAATGATTTTATAACAGTAAGAAAATTTTTTGTTTTATCTTTTATTTCCCATTTTATTACCGTTTGAGTATGATTATTGTCTAAAATATTAGAAGTTAAATAAATAGATTTAAAATCTTCTAATGCGTCCAAACCGAATAACAATCCTAAATTGGCTATATCAAATTCAAAATAAAACGAAAACATATTTTCTTTTGCCAATTTTAATTTATCTTCATCCAATTTTGAACTTGGAATTTCGCCTTTAACTATTGAATTTATAACGGTTTCTTCATTAACTATATATAAAATAGAATCTTTTATATAATAATAATCTCCTTCTATAATATAGATATCGTCTTCTCTCTCTTCTGCTAAAGCTTCCAATATGTTTTTAACTTTCGCTTCGTCTTTTAAAGATATTGAAAATAATACGGCGGTTGTTTCTTCGGGCGTATCCCAAGCGGATGCAAAAATATCTCCGCCTAAAAGTTCAAAGAATGTAGAACTATTTACTCCAAGTTTTTCTAATTGCGATGATATTTCATAGTTGAATATCGAACCAAAATCTATATTTTCCATGATTTTTGCAAGAGCCGAGCTATCAAATGAAAAAGATAAAAATCCGTAATTATTTTGCCCGTTTACAAAATTGAATATATTTTCGGACAATACTTTTTTTAGGGAAGAAATATCGTAATCATTGTTAGGAAGATGAGTGTCAAAAACCATGTCGGCTTCACCATCGTTAAAATTAATCTTTCCCGTTAAAACTCCGTCTTTATAAATATCTTTAACATTGTTTGGAATATCTCCCGATAATTCCAATAATAATTTGTATAAAGAAGAATCTTCTTCGGATAAAAATGATAAATCTACCCAAGCATAAAAATCGTTGGTTTCATTTTCCAAAGAAATAAAATATTCGTTTTCAAGTTCGTTTCCTTTAAATATATTTTCTGCGGAATATATTATATTGTCATTGTCTTCAAAAAATAATCCTCTTAAAGATACGGTAAATACTTCGTTGTTCCAAGATATTAATGTGTTTTCATCAAGTCTTAAATATCTATAATTTACTGTTTCCGAAAAAGAAATTAATTTATCTTCCTGACTCGCTATCTTTATCATTAATTTATCCAATTCTTCAATATTCAAAATATCTATAATCACGGCTAATTGTCCGTAATCATTTAAGAAAATTATTTTAGAATCTTTTGAAAAATCGAATAATTGAGCGAGTCTGTTTGTCATAATTTCTGCAACTTTTTCATCGTCTCTCGATTCCAAAAAACTGTCCGCCAATCTTTGCATAAATGCAGAGTTAAATATTTGTTGCAAATCGGAGTCCGCTTTTTTAGATAAACTCTCCAAATTAAATGAAAAAATTGCCTCCGCCGTATTTGGAATATATTTTCTTTCCACTGAATATGCCGAAACTGTAAAAATAGTTATGAACAAAATAGCGGTTAATATTATCTTATTTCTTATTATTTTAGTCATTATAATCTCCTCAAAACCATAATCGCTAAAATTATAGTTATTATTTTAATAATACAATTATTATATTAAACCGTTATTAAAAGTCAAGTCCGATTTGTTTATAAAATTTTGACTAGTTTTTAAACATTCGTTTTTTGCTTATTGATAATGCCTATTAATAATACTATAAATGCAAAAGCAAAATATAATACAGCCGATATTATAGCCGTAATAAAATTATCAAAAGTCGAACCTACGGCTAAAACTGTATTCAATATTGGCGTTATTAAAAGTCCCGTCACCGACATTAATGAAAATCCGAGAGAGAATTCGCTTAAAGCGGGCGATTTATATTCAGGGTCGCATATTTTCAATAATGTCATTCCCGTCATCAATACTCCCGTTAAAGTTCCCCAAGATACTATAGCTCTTTCAAAAGAATAATTATTTTTAAAGAAAAAATCGTTGAGAGGAAAAACGAGCAAATAAGTTATTATAAAACCTAATATGCACATAACCGTTATAGGCGCTATATAATTCATTATGGCTTTTATCGGCAAACTCGTTATTGCGGATACTATGGCAAAATCGGTTAAAGTTCCCATAATTTTTGCCTTCACTTTAGCATCAATCATCCAATTTAAATTTAATTTCTTTATTATAAAATTAAAAGCGAACATTATTATCATCGAATAAGTCCATACGGGAAGAACATTCAAACCCGCTATGCCAATTTTTTTTACGAAATTCAAAACTATATAAGCTATTCCGCATACGGTTAATATAATCGCCAAATGAAAAGTTATGGTTTCTATAGAAGAGCTTAAAAAAGTCTCCCTTCCCAAACTGTTTTGTTTATTTATATCTTTATTATATCCAATTTCTGCACTTTTATCCGTATCGTTTCTTTTTATCGCTTTTATAATATTCGTTTTATTGCTTCTTATCGCTATATTTATAAATATTATTCCAAAAATCATTCCTCCGATTAATCCAACGGTTGCTGTCGTTAAAGCCACTCCCTGCGCAATCTCCCATTGTGGAATCCCGAAACCTTCGAGCAATTTTCCCGTAGACGCCGCAAGTCCATGTCCTCCCGCAAATCCCGCCGACAATTCATAGCCGAAAGTTCTATACAAATTTAATTGAGGATTTATTTTACTAAAAAACATATTCGTGCCGTATCCTATCGCCGATTGAGTCATAGCGGCGCATTGAAACAAACCGAATGAAATAAGCACTTTTGAAGGATAAAGCGATTTAATATTTTTCTTTTTGTTATTATTTAAATTATTATTTGAATTATTTAAAAACATACCCAAAGGAATAGCGGCAAATATCGGAACGGATAATATTCCGGGAATGAGCGAATAGGTTTTAATCCATTCTTCCGAAATCGAATAACTTGAAAATCTTCCCAAAATTTCGGGCGAGATTATCATTCCTATGAAACCTCCTATAACTGAAGCGGGCAAATATAAACTCTGAAATAATTTAACTTTCGCCCTTAAAAAAGTTCCTATTAATAAAAGAACGGACAAAAGAGATAACGATTGAAGCAATTGAGTGAATAATTGAGATGTCATTTTTACTCCTTTTGTTTGACTAAAATTTAATTTTAAAAAAAAAT
>CAZRYV010000009.1:0-17392 GCA_964604385.1 uncultured Brachyspira sp. | reverse complement strand
AATAATAAAATTAATAAAAAAATAATAATAAAATTTAATCAAGATAAAAAATTATTTAAATTTATTTTTATCGATTTTATTACTTTTTTTATTTTTAGGTTCTGTCAAAGTTTCTTCTATAATTATATCGTCTCCGTAGAATTTCGGCGGTTTATTGAAAATAATATCTAAAATCATCAAAACTCTCGCTCCCAATTCTCTCGGAAATTGTCTTAATCTATATAATTTTCTCACATTTCTAGCGTTATATGCTACGGCGTTTATATTTTTTTGTCTCGCTATAAAAATCGCTCTCTCGTTATGGAAAGGTTGAGATACGATTGTAAAATTAGTGAGATTAAAAACTTTATTCGCCCTTATAATAGAATCTCTCGTTCTAAATCCTGCAAAATCCAAAAATATATGTCTTTTGTCTACTCCCAACCTTATCAAATCCAAACGCATTTGTCTCGGCTCGTTATAAAAGCGATGTCTGTTATCTCCGCTCACAAGAATAAATTTGATTTTTCCATTTTTATATAATTCGTAAGCGGCATCCATTCTGAATTTAAAATACATATTGACTCTTCCGTCATATAAATATTTGCTCGTTCCTAATACCAAAGCGACATCGTTATATGGAATTTCTTCTATAGAATTGTAGATATATTTTTTTGAATATAGAGAAACCAACAAATATATTATTAATATACAAATTCCTGCTATAATCAATATTTCAAATAGAAATTCAAAAATGCATTTTAAGATAAATAAAATATAATTTATGGTTTTAGAAAAAATATTTTCGTATTTATGATTTTTTACTTCGCTATAATTATTTTTTATTTTGTATATTTTGTTTTTATATATTTTATTATTAAATATTTTATTAGATATATTTTTATAAATGTTTTTCCGTATAGCCATATCGTAGTAGTATATAGAATTAATTTATACTTGTCAATTTTTATATGTATTATAATTATATAAGATTAAACATATATGATTAAATAAGCCAACCATGGGAGTCGAACCCACGACCCACGCATTACGAATGCGTTGCTCTACCAACTGAGCTAGGTTGGCGTTATTTAACTTTAATATCGAGGAGTTTCAAATTAATTATAACAGCAATAAATTATTTGTCAATTATTTTATCTCATTTAATCGTTTCGATAATACTTAATATAAAAATATGAAAATAATATGGCTTATTTATTAATAATTTTTTTTAATAAATAAGTGTTTTAAACTTGACAAACAATAAAAAATTTATATACTATATAGTATGAGAGTGAAATATGGCAAGACTTAATATTGATAATGAAAGCGTGAAAAAGTATATTTATTCTATGTCTGAAAAATTGATGAGACATTTCGATTTGGAATATCAAATAGAAAAAGAAAACGAATACTTTGATTTATACGCTTTTCATCAAAATAACTTTTTTAAATCTTTTATAACTCGTTCCACAGTTTACGAAGGTTATTCGGTTTTTGAACATATTTTAGTTCGTTTTGTTAAAGAATGCAAAGACGAAGATTTGCAAAAATTCGAGGATATGCTTGTAAAATTAACTCCTATACTTTCCAATCCGAATAAATTTCATAAGAGAAGCATTATAACAGGAATAGTTATTACGGAAGATTCTTTAAAACCCGAATGGGAAAAAAGGGTTAAGAAATTCTTTTATAGAGTTAGTTATAAATTGTTATTTCATGGTTGGTCTGAAACTCAATACGCTATAATCTCTATGAAAGATAAAAATTTGTATCTGCCTAAAAAGAGGAAAAAAGAATTAAAACTTCTGCTATCTGATTTTTAGTGGATTATATAATCTTAATTTATAAAAGGAGATGAAACATGAATGCTTTCATACTTTTACTAATCGGCTTAGTAGCTTTTTTTATCGCCTATATAAGCTACGGTTCATTTTTGGCGAAGAAATGGGGTATCGACCCGGGAAAGAAAACCCCCGCTCATACCTTGACGGACGGAAGAGACTATGTTCCGACTGACGCTAAAGTTTTGCTCGGACACCACTTTTCTTCCATAGCTGGCGCAGGTCCTATTACCGGTCCTATTATCGCTATGATGTTCGGATGGCTTCCCGTTTATCTTTGGATAGTTTTGGGATGCATATTCTTCGGCGGAGTTCATGATTACGGTTCTTTGCTCGCATCTTTGCGACATGAAGGAAAATCAATCGGCGAAGTTATAAGGAGTAATGTTGGACAGAAAGGTAAAATAATGTTTACTCTTTACGCTTTCATTACAATCTGTTTGGTTGTAGCTGCATTCCTCGATATTACGGCTGGAACTTTCGGTATAAATGATGGCGACCCTAACATAAGCGCCGCTGCAGGAACGGCATCTATGCTATTTATTATTCTTGCTCTATTATTCGGTTTCATGGTTTACAGAAAAGGAGCTGGAGTGCTTTTGTCTACCATAATAGGAGTAGTTTTACTTGCTGCAGTAGTATTACTTTCGGATAAATATCCGTTTATGCAATTAAATAAATTTCCTTGGCAAGTAATACTTACTATTTATATTATAGCTGCTTCTCTAATGCCCGTTTGGATATTATTGCAACCGAGAGATTATCTATCTTCATTCCTGCTTTACGCTATGGTTATAGGCGGAATTGTCGGCTTGGTAGTTAGTCGTCCTTCAATGGCAGCTCCTGTATTTACGAGCATTAATCCAAGCGCTGGAAACTATTTATTCCCAATACTATTTATTACCGTAGCTTGCGGAGCGATTTCGGGCTTCCATGCTTTGGTAAGTTCGGGAACGAGCGCCAAACAGCTTAACAGCGAAAAAGACGCAAAATTGGTAGGATACGGAGCTATGCTTATAGAAGGCGTAGTTGCAATAGTGGCTTTACTCAGCGTTGCGGCGGTTGCAGGTAATGGAGAAGGCTCTCCTGCTCAAAGATTTGCTGTTGGAGTTGCAACATTTATGAATTCTTTTGGAGTTCCTATGGGTATAGGACAAACTTTCGTGACTTTGGCATACGCTTCATTTGCTTTAACTTCTTTGGATAGCGCTACTCGTATCGGAAGATATTTGCTTCAAGAATTAGGCGAATATACTACTGCTGACGGTAGAGTTCATAAAACATTCTTAACTAACCCTTACATTGCTACGGCTATAACGGTTGGAATATCTTTACTCTTTACCGCTTACGGTTATCAAAGAATTTGGCCTATTTTCGGAAGCGCAAATCAATTGCTTGCAGGTTTGTCATTATTAGCCGTTGCCGCTTGGATAAAGAATCGTCAAAAAAGAAACTCTTGGGAAACTATTATTCCTCTAGTGTTTATGTTTATAGTTACTCTTTCCGCTTTAGGTTTGGTTGTTTATACAAATATAGCTAAAAACACTTTTGACGGTTATGTATTGGCGGTTATAGCTGCTATAATGATTGTATTGGCAGTTGTAGAATTATTTATTACGGGACAATGGGCTAGAGGATTGAAAGATTCTGTTGCCGACCCTAACGAAACCGTGAGAAATAAATAAAGCTTAAAGCCGAAAAATTAATTTTAAATTTAATTTTGAAAATTTAAAATTAAAACTTAATAAAACTTATTAAAACTTAATAATAAAAAAAATAATGCCTCGTTCATTTATGAGCGGGGCTTTTTTATTTTTGAGAATCGAATTTATAATCAAAATCTCTAATCAAAATATTAGTATTGTCGATAAATTATATAACTATATTTATAAAGGCGTATATTTGATTTATGCAAAGTAAAAAAATTAAAATAAAAGAAGAAAAAGCGGCTATTTTGGATATAAAATCTGCAGCTTCAATCGTTATATTCAACGGAGATTTAAATAATAAAGATATAGAATTGGATACGGATGTCAGAAGAGCAATTACTTATAATAAAATAATATTCGAAGATTTATCAAAAAGGTTATTTTCCTATTATAACAGCAGAGAGGATAAAAAAAATAAATTAAAGGAAATTTCGCTTATAAGGGCGCTTAAAAAAAATCCTAATTTGTTAAATAAAGAAAGAGTATATTATATAGAAAATCCGAATACTCAAATTTTCGAATTCTTAAACGATGTTTTGAATAAAGAAAAAAAAGTGAGGGGATACAGTGAATATATTTTATTTTCTCTCTTTAATAATTATTTTGACTATATAAAAAATTAATAGTTTTAAATATTTAATATGATTTATGATTAGGATATTGTAATGAAAAAAATTATTATAGTTTTTAGTTTTTTCGCATTTAGTTTAATTTCGTTCGCTCAAAATTTTACTCCAAATAATGCAAACAACGATATAAATTTGGACAGAAATTTAGACAGGGAATTTTTTAATGCGGAAAAATTATTCTTTCAAAAAAAATATAATCTGTCGCGTGAAGCTTTTCTTTTATATCTAAAAAGAAGACCTTTATCGACAAACGACATGCTTTACTATTATATCGGAGCATGCTATTTTCAAGATAAACAATATCAAAACGCTATAGAATATTATAAATTGGCTTTCGATATTAACGATTCTTATTCTTACTGCAATAATATCGCAAATTCCTATTATCAATTAAAAAATTATAACGAGGCTTTGATTTGGTATAATCGTTCGGCGGAAAGATTATATTCGCTCTATTCGGCAAGCATAAACGAAGAAATTTTAACCGATTATACCGTTT
Organism: uncultured Brachyspira sp.; assembly: GCA_964604385.1. GTDB lineage: Bacteria > Spirochaetota > Brachyspiria > Brachyspirales > Brachyspiraceae > Brachyspira. The sequence continues at coordinate 12,732 of CAZRYV010000009.1, read as the reverse complement.
CGCAGAATGTTGTGACAAATACAGTATTTATCGGCGATGTTAATTTTTCGGATATTGCGGATAATTTGGAAGATAATGAAAATAATTTAGAAAATAATTTAAATGAAAATAATGAAAATTTGGAAGAGAGTTTAAACGATAATTTAGAAAATTCAGAAATAGATTTAATAGAAGAAGATTTTAAAAGCGATTTTATTTCCGAAAAAAATTCCGTTTATAATTCGTTTACAAAATTGCCTTTATTTACCAATGTCATAATTACAAATACTTATACAAACGAATATTTTTTTACAAATAAAACCGTTTCGTTTGAAGATAATACCAATTTTACTTTGGAATTTATGGGTTATATGACGAATATTTTAACGATTACAGATTTTACTGTCGATGGAACTAATTTGGTTTTTACGAATATAATAGTTTCTTTCGATTCGTATAATACATCCGCCTTATATTATAGCGCTTATCTTAATATGGGACATACTTATTTGACTTTGGGAGATTTAACCAATGCAGCTATATCATACGAAATATTTTTAACCAATGTCGGAGACGATTATTATCAAAAAGAATCTTTGGATAAAGTTATAGCGTTGATAAGAACTAACGACACTTCTATAAAATTTATTCCTTTTGCAGATAATTATAGAATAAATACGAATAATGACGGAAGCGTAACTACGGAAAACATTTATCCTAATTTCGATTATAGCAAAGAAATTTTATTTGATAACGGAGTTAGAATAGTTTATGAAAGAGGAAAAATTGAAAAAACTAAAATGTATTCCAACGATTGCGAGATTTCCGACACTTTATATTCTCATGGAAAAAGGGAAATAGAAACTTTATTTAAAAACGGCGATAAAAAAACGGAAAGTTATTTTGCCGATAATTCAAAATCCATAACCGTAAAAAAAGCGAACGGAAATATATACGAATATATTTTATACGCAGACGGTTCTTTTATAAATAGAAAATCTGAAAATAATAATATTATAACGGAGATAAAAAAACCTGACGGTTCGTTAATCGTTAAGACTGAAAATCCGGATGGAAGTTATAAAATAACTGCAAATTATATTGACGGAAGCATAGGAACTACGATTGTCGGAAGCGATGGAACAAGCAATTTAAAAATCGTCTATCCCGATGGGAGAGAGGAAGAGCGAAATTCACAGAATGCAGGCGAGGGAGTTTTTTCTTATAATATTAAAGCCGATGACGGAAGCGTAATAACCAAAACTTATAACGAAGACGGCTCTTTTACCGTGATAACAAAAAAAGTTGACGGAACTATAATAACCGACATTATCGCCGAAGAAACCACGAGCGAAATAAAAATGCCGAACGGAACTTTGATAAAAAGAGTAATAAAAGCGGACGGTTCAAAAGAGACGACAACTTTAAATAAAGATTCTAGTTCTATAAAGGAAGTCGTAAACGCAGATTCGAGTAGCGTTACCACGCAAATTAACGCAGACGGTTCCACTTCGACTATAACTAAAGATATTTCGGGGAATACCGAAACGGTTAATATATACAGTGGCGGAGGATATTCCGTGCATAAAAATTATATAGACGGAAAAAGCATAGTAAACGAAACTAAACCTGACGGAACGATAGTAGATATGGAAAATGACGGAAGAAATAAAACATTGAGAGCGGTTGATTTTGAAGGTTATATTCTCGAAATGAAACAGTATAGAAACGGAGAGAGCGAAATAACTTTATTCGATTCTTTTGGCAATAGAGTGAATTTGGAAACCGCAAGAATTGTAATAAGAAGAATGGATTTAAGCATAAAGGCTGAAGATGTAAATAATCTTATACTTGAAAAAGATTCGGATAATGCGAACGATACGGAAGAAAATACTGAAAAAAATTCGGATGCAGAAATTAATAACGGAAATTCGGAAAATACTTCGGGTGAAATTTCTTCTTCTGAAAATTCTGAAAATGTGGAAAATTCGGATAACGAATAATTTTTATTAAAAGCGTTTCAATTATTTTTATCATAATTATGCATAATCGTATTGATTAAAAAAAATTATATAATATAATAATTATTCTTAAAAGATAATACTTAAATATATACTAAAAGCGACAGCTTATGAAAAAAGTTGGAATAATTATGGGAAGCGACAGCGACTTTCCTATACTTGAAAAAGCGATTGAAATATTAAAAGAATTTTCAATTCCGTTCGAAGTTCATGTATATTCCGCTCATAGAACTCCCGAACAAGCGATTGAATTTTCAAAAAATGCGGAAGATAAAAATTTCGGAGTCATAATAGCGGCTGCGGGTATGGCGGCGCATCTTGCGGGAACTATCGCTGCAAATACCACAATTCCCGTAATCGGAGTGCCATGCAAATCTCAAAATTTAGACGGTATGGACGCTCTTTTATCGACAGTTCAAATGCCTTCAGGAATTCCCGTAGCTACCGTTTCAATAAACGGAGGAGTAAATGCGGCTTTGCTTTCCATTGAAATTTTAGCGGTTAATGATAAAGAACTTTCAAAAAAACTTAAAGCAAAAAGAGAATCGGATAAAGAATCCATCCTTGAAAAAGACGCTTTAATAGGAGAAAAATTTTTAGATAAGAATTTATAAAAAATTATAAAAATGATAAAAATTATCTTTCGCTTAAATAAAAAGGAGTTTATAAAATGACAAAAGGAAATTTGTTATACGAAGGAAAGGCAAAAAAAATATTCGAAACCGATAATCCCGAAGTTTTACTCGTATCCTACAAAGACGATGCAACCGCTTTCAACGGAATAAAAAAAGGAACGATAGAAGGAAAGGGCATAATAAATAATAAAGTCACAAATTATATGATGAGATTGCTTGAACAAGCCAAAATTCCAACTCATTATATCGAAGAGATTTCGGATAGAGAGACTTTAGTCAAAAAGGTTTCAATAATTCCGCTCGAAGTGATTATTAGAAATGTTTCCGCCGGTTCTTTTTCAAAAAATTACGGAGTTAAAGAGGGAATAGTTTTTGACGAACCTACTATAGAATTTTCTTACAAAAACGATAAACTTGGCGACCCTTTAATTAATTCTTATCATGCAGTGGCTTTAAAACTTGCATCTAAAGAAGAAATAGAAACCATAAAAAAATACGCTTTCAAAATAAACGAAGAGATGAAAAAATTTTTTATTTCGATAAATGTAAAACTTATTGATTTTAAACTCGAATTCGGGAAACTTAAAGATGATACTATAGTTCTTGCAGACGAGATTTCTCCCGATACATGCCGTTTTTGGGATGCGACTACGGACGAAAAACTTGATAAAGACCGTTTTCGTAGAGATTTGGGAAATGTGGAAGGGGCTTATAAAGAAATGATGAAGAGAATTCTTGGTTAAACTTTTGGAGAGATTATGTCGGAAATAAAAGAAGAATGCGGAATTTTTGGCATTTACGGTTTTAAAAATCCTCGTATCGCTCAAACGGTATATTTTGGTTTGTTTTCGCTTCAGCATAGAGGACAAGAATCATGCGGAATAGCAGTTAATAATGACGGAGTTTTTAAATCGTATAAGGATTTGGGACTTGTAAACGATGTTTTTACTCCAAATGTTATAGAAAAACTCGGAGAGGGAAATATTGCCGTAGGGCATGTCAGATACGGAACTACGGGCGGAAACGAAAGAAGCAACGCTCAGCCTATAGTCGTAAATCATATAAAAGGAAGTATGGCGCTCGCTCATAACGGAAATATCACAAATTCCTACGAATTGCGTTCGGAGTTCGAGGCTAAAGGCTCTATTTTTCACACAACTTCCGATACAGAAGTAATATCGTATATAATCATAGAAGAAAGACTTAACTCCAAAACTATAGAAGAAGCGGTTTGTAAAGCGATGGATAGAATAAAAGGCGCTTATTCTATGGTAATTATGTCGCCTCAAAAACTTATAGCCGCAAGAGATAAAAACGGTTTTAGACCTCTATGCTACGGAAAAACCGCAAAAGGAGAATATGTAATAGCGTCCGAAAGCTGCTCGCTCGATTCTGTTGGAGCGGAGTTTATAAGAGACATAGAAAAAGGAGAGATTTTAGTTTTCGGTAAGGAAGGAATAAAATCTATAAAAGAACATTGCGATAAGGAAAAACAAACTACATGCGTTTTTGAATATGTTTATTTTGCTCGTCCCGATTCTGTAATCGAAGGTAAAAATGTTCATGAGGCGAGAATCAAAGCGGGCGAGATATTGGCAAAAGAACATCCAATAGAAGCCGATGTGGTAGTGGGAGTCCCTGATTCAGGGCTAGACGCTGCGCTCGGATATTCAAAAGCGTCTAAAATCCCTTACGGAATAGGATTTATAAAAAATAAATATATTGGAAGAACTTTTATATATCCCGAAGTAAAAAGTCGCATGGATAAAGTTAAAATAAAATTAAACCCTATCGCAAATGTGGTTAATGGAAAGAGAGTCGTTCTTATTGACGATTCCATAGTCAGGGGAACTACAAGCGAAAGAATAGTTAAACTTCTTAGAGATGCGGGAGCGAAAGAAGTGCATATGCGAGTGTCCACTCCTCCGTTTGTAAATCCATGTTATTACGGAATCGATATAGATTCCAAAGATAATTTAATCGCCTGCAAATATACCACAAACGAAATAGCGAAAAAGATAGGCGCCGATTCGCTTGGATATTTGAGTTTGGACGGAATAAAAAAAATAGGTTATGTGAACGAAAAAAGCGGTTTTTGTATAGCCTGTTTTGACGGAATATATCCTACCGAAATTCCAAGTAAAACCGATAAAAATCGTTTTGAAAGAACAGTAAGCAATATAAAAATAAATCATATAGACGAAGAAAAATAGAATTAAAACGATTTTAGAAACGGAAAATGAAATAAAAAGGAAAATAAAAAATGAATAAACTTTCAAAATCCGATGTTTATGCAAAAGCGGGAGTCAATATAAATGCGGGATATAAATCGGTAGAACTTATAAAAAAACATATAGCCAAAACGAATATCAAAGGAGTTCTATCGGATATCGGAGGATTCGGCGGTATTTTTGAACTTGACTTGAAAGGGATAAATAAACCCGTGCTGGTAAGCGGAACGGACGGAGTTGGAACAAAATTAAAAATAGCTTTTTTAATGAATAAACATGACACGATTGGTATAGATTGCGTGGCTATGTGCGTAAACGATATAATATGTTCGGGAGCGAAACCTCTTATATTTTTAGATTATATAGCTTGCGGAAAAAATTATCCAAAAAAAATAGCCGAAATAGTAAAAGGTATTGCAAAAGGATGCGTTCAAGCAGGCTGTTCTTTAATCGGAGGAGAAACTGCCGAGATGCCGGGATTTTATTCAAAAAACGAATACGATTTGGCAGGATATTCTACGGGAATAGTCGACAAATCAAAAATCATAGACGGGAAAAAAGTAAAGAAAGGCGATATTATAATAGCGATAGCTTCAAGCGGAGCTCATTCTAACGGTTTTTCGCTTGTGAGAAAAATTTTTGAAAATTATAATCTGAAAAATCCCGTTAAGGAATTGGGCAAAAAATCATTTGGTGAAACGCTTTTAACTCCTACTAAAATTTATGTTAAACCGATTTTAAAAGTTTTGCAAAAAGTTAAAGTAAAAGGAATATCGCATATAACGGGAGGCGGTTTTTATGAGAATATTCCAAGATGCATTCCTAACGGACTTTGCGCCGAAATAGAAAAGAAGAATATTAAAATTCTGCCAATATTTAATTATATTCAAAAATGCGGAAAGTTAAAAGAAAGGGATATGTTTAATACTTTTAATATGGGAGTCGGAATGTGCATAATAGTTTCAAAAAGCGAAGTAAATAAAGCTATCGATATTTTAAACTCCTGCGGCGAGGACGCTTATATTATAGGAAATATTATCGAAGCGAAAGAAAAAATTATTATAAAATAAGAAAATAAAATGAATAAAAAAGTAAGAATTGCCGTTATGGTATCGGGCGGCGGAACAAATTTGCAAGCGCTTATAGACGCTCAAGAAAAAGAAATTCTAAAAAGCGGAAAAATAGAATTGGTTGTTTCAAATAATTCTGAAGCTTTCGCATTGAAACGAGCGGAAAAATCTAAAATTCATGTCGAGATTATATCTAAAAAAGATAAAATATATAAAGATAAAAAAAATTTTGAAGAAAAACTTAAAGAAACTCTAAAATCGCATAGAATCGAGCTTATAGTTCTAGCGGGATTTACGGCGGTTTTAACAGAAAACTTCGTAAAAGATTACAATAAAAGAATTATCAATATTCATCCTTCGCTCATCCCATCGTTTTGCGGAAGCGGATTTTACGGAATAAAAGTACATCAAGCGGCGTTGGAAAAAGGAGTTAAAATCACGGGAGCTACAACACACTTCGTAAATGAAATTATTGACGGCGGAGAGATTATAATGCAAAAAGCGGTTGAAATTTACGATAACGATACGCCCGAAAAATTACAAAAACGAGTTATGGAATTTGCCGAATGGATTATACTTCCTAAATCGGTTGAAAAAGTTTGTAACGATATTTTAAATAAAATTCAAGTAAAAAATGAAAAAATAAAAAAACAATCGGAGCAAATAAAATGAATATTTACGAAATAAACGATATGGAAAAAATTTTAAAAGACAGTTCTTATTTGGGTAGAGGAATAGTTATAGGAAAAAGTAAAGATGGTAAAAATGCAGTAAGTTTATATTTTATTATGGGAAGAAGCGAAAATAGTCGAAATAGAATTTTTTATTTTAAGGATAATGTTTTATACACCAAACCTGCAGATAAAAATAAAACGATTAATCCCGAACTTATAATTTACGCCGCATTAAGAGAATATGAAAACAAACTTATTATAACCAATGGCGACCATACCGATACGATATTCGAAGGATTAAAGAAAGGAATAGACTTTGAAGAATCTTTAAAAATCAGAAAATTTGAACCGGATGCTCCGAACTTTACGGCGAGAATAAGCGGAATATTATATTTTAAAAATCATGATTTTTCTTATAAAATGAGCGTCTTAAAAAGCGCCAATGAGGAAGGAACCACTTGCCATAGATATACATTCGATTACGAACCTTTATGCGGAGAGGGACATTTTATACATACTTACTCCTTTGATGGAAATCCACTACCGCCATTTTACGGAGAGCCAAAGAGAGTGGAAATTCTAAACGATATAGACGAGTTTGCAGATAAAATTTGGAACGCTTTAAACGAAGATAATAAAATTTCTTTATTCGTTCGTTATATAGATTTGAAAACGGGAGAGCGAACCGACAGAATTATAAATAAAAATAAATATTATGATTAAGGAGAAAATATGAAAGAAATTTTACTTAAATACGGATGCAATCCAAATCAAAAGCCCGCAAGAATTTTTATGAGAGACGGAGGAAAACTTCCCGTTAAAATATTAAACGGTAATCCCGGATATATTAATTTTTTGGACGCTTTCAACGGATGGCAACTTGTGAAAGAACTTAAAGAAGCTCTAGGATTTCCTTCCGCCGCTTCTTTTAAACATGTCAGTCCCACATCGGCGGCTATTGGAATTTCGCTTTCAAAAGAATTAAAAAAATCATGTTTCTTTGACGATATCGAAGGTTTGGACGATTCTCCGATTGCATGCGCTTACGCTAGAGCTAGAGGAACTGATAGAATGTGTTCTTTCGGAGATTGGATAGCGCTTTCCGACTGTTGCGATAAAACTACGGCAAAATTAATTTCTAGAGAAGTTTCAGACGGAATTATAGCGCCGAGTTATACGAAAGAGGCTTTGGAAATATTGAAATTAAAAAGAAACGGAAATTATAATATTATAGAAATAGACATAAATTATATTCCGATGGAAGACGAAAGCAAAGATGTTTTTGGAATAACATTCGAGCAGAGAAGAAATAATTTTAAAATAAATAAAGAATTGCTTTCAAATATAGTAACGGAAAATAAAAATATGCCCGAAACGGCGATTAGAGATTTGACAATATCGTTAATTACTCTAAAATATACTCAATCGAATTCCGTTTGTTACGCTTATGATGGACAGGCTATAGGAGTCGGTGCGGGACAACAATCGAGAATACATTGCACTCGTTTGGCGGGAAACAAAGCGGATACATGGTTTTTGAGAATGCATGAAAAGGTTTTAAATCTTAAGTTTAAGGATTCTTTAAGTCGTCCCGAAAGAGACAATATTATAGACGGTTATATAAATAAAAACGAAGAGGATGTTTGTTCAGAAGAAGTTTGGAGAAAATATTTTACAAAAAAACCCGAGCCTCTTAAAGAAAACGAAATAACGGAATATCTTAATAAAATAGACGAAGTTTCTTTAGGTTCGGATGCATTTTTTCCTTTTTATGACAATATAGACAGGGCGAGAAAAAGCGGAGTGAAATATATAGCGGAACCGGGAGGCTCTTTAAAAGATAATCTAGTTATAGAGCGATGCAATAAATATAATATGGTTATGACTTTTACGGGAATGAGATTATTTCATCATTAATAATAATTAAATAATAATAACATTAAATAACAAAGAATAAAAAATAAAATACGGATAAAAAAATGAAAATTTTAGTAATAGGCGGCGGCGGAAGAGAACATGCCATAATAAAAAAAATAAAACTAAATAAAAATGTTTCGGAGATTTACGCTATAGACGGAAACGGCGGAATCGAAAGGGATGCAATTTGCGTGAATATTAAACCGACAGATATAAAAGGCATAACTAATTTTGCAAATAAAACTAAAATAGACTACGCTATAGTAACACCTGACGACCCGCTTGTTATCGGACTCGTAGACACTTTAGAAGAAATAAAAATTCCATGCTTCGGACCAAATAAAAAAGCGGCGATTATCGAAGGCAGTAAAATTTTTGCAAAAAATTTGATGAAAAAATACGGTATTCCAACGGCAAAATACGAAACTTTTGAATCTTCCAAAAAAGCAATAGAGTATTTGAAAACGGCTCCAATTCCCGCGGTAATTAAGGCGGACGGACTTGCGCTCGGTAAGGGAGTTATCATAGCAGACACTAAAGAAAAAGCAATCGAATCGGTAAAAAATATTATGGAAGATAAAGTTTTTGGAAAATCGGGAGAGAGAATAGTTATAGAAGAATTTTTGGAAGGAGCGGAAGTTTCAGTTCTTTCTTTCACGGACGGAAAAACTATAATCCCTATGATTTCGTCAATGGACCATAAGAGAATCGGAGATGAAGATACGGGACTTAATACGGGAGGCATGGGAGCGATTGCCCCAAATCCTTATTATACCGAAGAAATAGAGCGAGAATGTTTTGATAAAATATTTATACCCACGATTTCGGCAATGAAAAAAGAAGGAAGAACATTTAAAGGATGTTTATATTTCGGACTTATGCTTACAAAAAACGGACCAAAAGTAATAGAATATAATTGCAGATTCGGAGACCCCGAAACTCAAGCGATTTTGCCTCTTTTAAAAAGCGATTTGCTCGATATTATGATTGCTACAACAAACGGAACTTTGGATAAAGCGAAAGTTGAATTTGAAAAAAAATCCGCGGCTTGCGTCATTATGGCGAGCGAAGGATATCCGTCTTCGTATAAAAAAGGTTTTGAAATAAATATTCCTCAAAGTATTTTAGAGAGAGTTTATTTTGCGGGAGTTAAAAAAGAAAACGAGAAACTTTTAACTAACGGAGGCAGAGTGCTTGGCATAACGAATATTGCGGATAATTTGGAAGAAGCGATTGAACTTTCTTATAAAGATGTAAAAGGCATATCGTTTCACGGCGCTTATTATAGAAAAGATATAGGAGCGAAAGCCTTGACTGAAATTAATAAATTGAAAAAATAAAATTAAATAAATCGGGAAACTGTTATGGTTTATAGAATATTCGTAGAAAAAAAAGAAAATTTCAATAACGAAGAGAAATCGTTATACTCGGATATAACGGAATTTCTTGGAGTGAAAAGATTAACCAAAATAAGAATTTTTAATCGATACGATGCGGAAAATATTTCTAAAAAAATTTTTTTAGACGCTATAAAAACCGTTTTTTCCGAACCTCAACTAGACAATATTTATAAAGAATTAAGCGAAGCAAATATAGGAAACGCTTTTATTTTTGCGACAGAATATTTGCCCGGACAATTCGACCAGAGAGCGGACGGAGCGGCTCAATGCATTCAAATTATATCGCAAGGCGAAAAACCTTTGATTAAAACGGCAAAAATTTACGCTTTATACGGCAAACTTACAAAAAGCGAAATAGAAAAAATAAAAAAATATATTATAAATCCTGTGGAAATTAGAGAGGCAAATTTCATTAAACCGAAAACATTGAAAGAAAAATATAAAATTCCAAAAACTGTAAAAACCTTAAACGGATTTATAAACTCAAGCGACAAAGAACTTTTTAATTTTATAAATCTTTACGGTTTGGCTATGGATATTGACGATTTAAAACTTTGCAGAGAATATTTTATTTCCGAAAAAAGAAATCCGACTTTAACCGAAATAAAAGTAATCGACACTTATTGGTCTGACCATTGCAGGCATACCACATTTTTAACCATTATAGATAAAGCGGAATTTGAAGACGAATTTATACAAAAAACTTACGAAGAATATTTATCTATGCGAAAAGAGATTAAAGACGATAAACCAGTCTCTCTTATGGATTTGGCTACGATATGCGTAAAATATTTTAAACATAAAGGAAAATTAAAAAACCTCGAAGAGTCGGATGAAGTTAACGCCTGTTCGGTTAAAATAAATATAGAAGTTGACGGCAAGAAGGAAAAATGGCTTTTGCTTTTTAAAAATGAAACGCATAATCATCCTACGGAAATAGAACCGTTCGGAGGAGCGGCTACTTGTATAGGAGGAGCGATAAGGGACCCTCTTTCCGCAAGAGCCTATGTTTATGGAGCTATGAGAATAACGGGAGCGGCTAATCCTACCCTTTCAGCTTCAAAAACTCTAAAGGGTAAGTTGCCTCAAAGAAAAATAACGACTGGAGCAGCCGAAGGATATTCTTCTTACGGAAATCAAATAGGTTTAGCTACGGGAATAGTGGACGAAATTTATCATAAAGGTTATATGGCAAAACGGATGGAGATTGGAGCGGTTATAGCCGCCGCCAATATAAAAAATGTCCGAAGAGAAAAACCGACTGCGGGAGATACGATTATCCTTTTGGGAGGAAAAACGGGAAGAGATGGTTGCGGAGGAGCTACAGGTTCGTCAAAATCCCATACTGCAAAATCGCTCGAAGTATGCGGTGCGGAAGTTCAGAAAGGAAACGCTCCCGAAGAGAGAAAGATTCAGAGGCTTTTTAGAAATCCTAAAGCGGCGAGACTCATAAAAAAATGCAACGATTTTGGAGCAGGCGGAATATCGGTAGCGATAGGAGAGCTTGCGGACGGAATTAATATAAACCTTGATGTCATAAATAAAAAATACGAAGGGATTGACGGCACGGAACTTGCAATATCAGAATCTCAAGAAAGGATGGCGGTAGTCGTTTCAAAAAAAGATGAAGAAAAATTTTTAAGTTTTGCGAAATTGGAAAATTTGGACGCCGTTTCCGTAGCGGCAGTTAAAAAAGAACAAAAACTTACTATGTTTTGGAACGGTAAAAAAATAGTCGACATATCGAGAGAATTTTTAAACTCAAACGGAGCTAAAAAACATATTAACGCAAAAGTAAAATCCGCTCAAAAATTCGATAAAAAAATTCCAAAAGATTTTTCAACATCCTATAAAACTCTTTTGTCAAATCTTAATGTATGTTCCAAAAGGGGATTAGCCGAAAGATTCGATTCTACCATCGGAGCGGGAACGGTTCTAATGCCTTTTGGCGGAAAATATCAGCTTACTCCCGTTCAGGCTATGGTTCAAAAAATTTCATTGGAGAGAGAATATACCGATAATTGTTCTTTAATGAGTTGGGGCTTCAATCCTTTTATAGTCGAAAAAAGTCCTTATCATGGAGGTTATCTTTCCGTAGTAGAATCGGTTTCAAAATTAATTTCTACAGGAGCGGATTTAAAAGAAATATATCTTACTTTTCAAGAATATTTTGAAAGATTAGGAAAAGACGAAAAAAAATGGGGCAAACCTTTAGCGGCGCTTTTAGGGGCTTTTAAGGCTCAAAAAGAATTTGGAATTTGTGCTATAGGAGGAAAAGATTCTATGAGCGGCAGTTTCGAAAGTTTAAATGTTCCTCCGACTTTAGTGTCGTTTGCCGTTACTACCGCAAAAACGAAAGATATTATATCGCCCGAATTTAAAATGGCGGGAAATAATGTTTATTTGTTAAAACCAAAATACGATAAAAATAAACTCCCGAAAACAAAATCTTTAATATCGTTATTTGAAAAAATCAACGATTTAATAAAAAGAAAAAATGCGATTTCTTGCTATACATTAACTTACGGCGGAGTAGCCGAAGCGGTTTATAAAATGTGCATAGGAAACGGTTTTGGATTTAAATACGATTCTAAAATTTCATTGGGAGATATTTTCGGATATAATTACGGCGGATTTATTATTGAAGCGAAAGAAAAAATTGACGGCATATATATTGGAAAAATTATTTTGGATAAATATATTTCTTATAAAAACGAAAAAATTGATTTTAAAAAACTATCTTACATTTACGAAAATAGACTCGAAAAAGTTTTTCCTTGCAAGATAAAATATAAAATAAAAAAT
>CAZRYV010000008.1:10890-23070 GCA_964604385.1 uncultured Brachyspira sp. | reverse complement strand
ATCGCCAGAAGGAAATTTGAGGAAGAGATTTAACGGATAGGTTTTTGATAAAAAATTAATAAAAAATAATTAAGATTTGATTCTTGCCATAAAAATATTTTCTATAAAATTTTTTTCAAAATTTTTTTCTACTTTTTCGGTTTTTTCAATCGTTTTCGTTATTTCGTTTATATTCGTATCTTTCAATATAAACATAAAATTGCCGTTTTTTTCTTCGCTTTTTTCAATTGTGATTTTATTTTCCGTAAAAGCTTTATTGAACGCTTCGAAATTATTATTTTTATTTGAAGAAAATCTTATATAAAATGTTTCGTTTTTTTCTTTAAAATCTTTTATTTTTATATCGTTATTTTTTTTCTCAAATCCCAAAATAGGAATTCGTAATTTGTCGGTTAAAATCGTATTTCTTGCAATCGTTATTGCATCGGAAACTATTGCGCTGCTAGTCGGACGCCCGCCGGCTCCCGCTCCGTAAAATATATTCTCTCCCGACCTGTCGCCTATCACCGTAATGGCGTTGAAAGCGTAATCGACTTTTGAAAGCATATTGTCTTCTTTAAGCATAGTGGGAATAACGAATATAAAAACATTATTTTTGTTATCAATGCTCGCTTCCGCTATTAATTTTATCGTATAGCCCGATTCTGTCGCAAAAAGTATATCCGAAAGCAAAATATTTCTTATTCCTCTTATAAATATTTTATTCATATCGATAATATTTGAAAAAGCGATTGACGACAAAATGCATAATTTATGAGCCGTGTCGATTCCGTCTATATCGAAAGTAGGGTCTGCTTCGGCGTATCCTTTATCTTGAGCGTCTTTAAGAACGACATTGAAATCCAAATTATTTTTTGTCATATTCGTTAAAATAAAATTGCAAGTTCCGTTTAATATTCCGTAAACCGATTCTATTTTATCCGAAACCAAACTTTCTTTAAGCGCTTTTATTATAGGAACAGCTCCGGCAACAGACGCCTCGAAAGCTATATCCGTTTCTCTGTTTGCCACAATCTCCGCAAAAGAATTGGCAAGCAAAGCTTTATTTGCCGTAACGATTCCTTTTTTTGCTTCCATTATTAAAGTCTTTGCGCTGTCCATTCCGCCCAAAACTTCAATTATTATATCGATTTCGTTGTCGTTTAATATGTCGTTTAAATTTTTAGTTTTTATTTCTATTAAATCGAGATATTTGTCGTTTTTTACTTTGTCTATATTTCTGCTGAAAACGGTTTTAATTTTTAATTTTATTCCCGTTCTATTTTCAATTATGTCGCCGTTTTCAATAATGGTTTTTACCGTTTCTTTTCCCACATGTCCATAGCCTGCAATTGCTATTTTGAATTCTTTTTTTTTATTCATTTTCCTCTATATTCCTATTTTTATAAAACCATGTTCTTCAAAATATTTTTCTTTTTCATCGTATAGAACTACGGTTTCATTACTGATAGAATCTTTAGCCGAACGAACGAAGAATTCCAATCTATTTATCGTATTTACTTCGCTTGCTCCCGCATCCATATCCAAATAAAGAAGATTCAAATCGGGATATCTTGTTTTTAATCGCGTTTCGATTCCTCTCGCTATAATATGATTTGCAATGCAACCGAAAGGCTGTAAACAAAGCACATTATTAACGCCTTCTTCCGCAAAAGTCGCTATCTCTCCGGGCAAAAGCCAAGCCTCGCCGAATTGATTAGTCAAAGAAATAACTTTTGAAGCGTTTTCGGCTATATGTCTTATATGATGCGCCGGACGGAAACCTTTAAATTTTGACATAATTTGATTTATCGAATCGATTCTTGCGTCTATAAGTTTTTCCGATAATTTTGAACCGTAATAACCTAAAAACGAAACTTCCCTTGCATGCTTTTCTTTATTTACCTGCTCGCTTATAACTTTTTGAATGAAGAAATCGAATACGGGTGGAACTATTACTTCTACACCTTTAGCTATAAGCCAATCGCAGACATCACCGTTTGCAAAATTATTGTATTTAACATATATTTCGCCGACAAGTCCCGCTTTAGGTAAATACAAATCTTTAGTTTCAATAGCGTTGAATTCTGCAACCGCTTGTTTCAATAATTTGTCCGTATCTTTAAGCGAAAAATCTTTAGGATGCAAAGCTATATATTTATTTGCAAGAGCCAAAGATTCTCCTTTTTTCGTCTCTCTAACCGCCGTGTAATAATACATTGTCGATATTGCATCGGCATAAGGCATAGCGACTATTCCCTCTTTCATTAAATCCATCTTTGAAAGCTCGAAACCGGGTTGGTCGTTTATAACCGTAAGCCCAACGGTTACTACGGGAACATCGGGATAGCCCGCATTTATCAATCCTCTCTTAATAAGCGCCGCATAATTGCTCGCTCTACATTGTCCTCCCGTTTGAGATATTCCCGCCGCTATTTTATTTGGGTCGTATTTGCCGCTTTGAACCGCTCTTATTATATCGCCTATTACTATCGTAGCAGGATAACAGATATCTTGATTTGCATATCTTAAACCTAATTCTACCGATTCGATATCTGGGTCGGGTAAAGGTATGGCTTCATAACCGCTTTTTTCAAGCAAAGTTATAATTAGAGGGTCATAAAAATATCCGAATTTAGGAACGAGTATACTTCTTTTATCGTTCTTTTCGTATTTTTTAATGCATACTCTTTCGGGTTTTTCTCTATAAACAAAATCGCCTTTCATCTTCATGCTTTCTATCATAGAGCGAATTCTTAATCTTATGCTTCCCGGACTTGATATTTCATCTACTTTAATTAAAGTTGGATTTTTTCCGTAAGAGTTTAATATTGATTTTATCTCATCCGAAGTCGTGGCATCCGGTCCGCAACCGAAACTATTTATTTGAACTACTTCCAATTTTAAATCTTTTTGAGCAGCCGCCCATAACGCCGCTTTAAACATTTTGTTAGGATAAGACCATTGAGTTAAAACTTGAACATCGGCAAGCGATTGTTCTATATCCAAACCGTCTTCCGTCAAAACATTTATTCCGAAAGACGCTATAGTTTCAGGTATTTTATGATTTATTAAAGGGTCTATATGGTAAGGACGACTTACTATAAGTATAGTCGGAGTTTGAGTTTCTTTAGCGTATTTTATTATTTTTTCGCCTTCTTTTCTCAATTCTTCTTTTACTCTAACTTGTTCTTTTAAAGCCTTTTTAAAAGATTTGTCGAAAATTCTTTTATCTATTCCAAGTATATTTACGAAATAGGCTTTGCATCCTTTGTATAATAAATCTTCATTCAAAAAACTTATAATAGGAGCATCGAAAGGAATTCCGAATTTTGTAAGCGGACTTATCGAACTGTCTATAACATCGGGATAACCTGTAACTACAGGACAATTATAACTATTAACGCTTCCATCATCTTCGCTTTTTTCCAAAACTACGGATGGATAAAAAATTCTATCTACTCCCGATTCTATTAAATCGTATATATGTCCGTTCGCTATTTTTGCGGGAAAACATATATTATCGCTCATAACAGTTCCCGAACCTTTTTCTGCGACAGCCATACTCGAAGGCGATGATAATTGAACTCTATAGCCACATTCGGTTAATATTGTAGCCCAAAACGGAAAATTCTGAAACATATTAAGAACTCTTGGAATTCCTATAACTCCTTTTATCTCGTCTGTCGCTGGCGCTAAAGGTCTTTCAAAGAGTAAGGAAAGTTTTTTCTGCGTAATATCCATTCCGTATTTTCTTTCTTTATTTCCTTTATTTGAAAATATCCTTTCGCATTTGTTTCCCGTATAGAATGATTTTGAATCTTTAAATTTTAGTCTCGTCACCGTACATAGATTTTCACAGCCTTTGCAAGTAAGCTGTTTTCTTTCATAATCGTTCGCTTCCTGTAAATTATTCAATCCTATAAAAGATGTTTTTTCATTTTTACTTTTGAAAGTGTCTAAAGAAAGTAATGCGCATCCGTATGCTCCCATAAGTTCCGATATATCGGGACGAATCACTTTTCTGTTTAAGAATTTTTCAACCGAACGGAGAACGGCTGAGTTTTTGAAAGTTCCTCCCTGCACTACTATATGCTCTCCCAAAATAGAAGTGTCGGTAATTTTTAATACTTTAGTAAAACAGTTTAGAGTAACGCTTTTTGCAAGTCCGGCAGAAATATCGGCTACAGAAGAACCTTCTCTTAAAGACTGTTTAACTTTACTATTCATAAATACCGTGCATCTGCTTCCTAAATCGCATGGGCGCGAACTTTCGCAGGCGATATCTGCAAAATCTGCGACTTTATAACCCATTCCTCTTGCAAAAGTTTCTATAAAAGAACCGCAACCTGAAGAACATGCTTCGTTTATTTCTATATTTTCTATTATTCCGTCTTTAATAAATATAGCTTTCATATCCTGTCCGCCAATATCGAGTATAAAACTTACTTTTTCATCAAAAGCCTTCGCTCCTCTATAATGCGCCATCGTTTCGACTATTCCTTCATCCATATTGAAAGCCGCTTTTATTAAATCTTCTCCATATCCTGTAACGGAAGTCCGAGCTATATTTATATTAATATTTTTTTCTTCAAGCTCTTTTTTTATTTCGGTTAATCCTTCTATAACCGCTCCTACAGGATTACCGTTATTATTTCTGTAATGTCTTAAAACTACCTTTCCGTCTTCGTCTATAATTACTATTTTTGTCGTTGTAGAACCTGAATCTATTCCTAAAAAAGTATTTTTACCGTTAGCGGTTTTTACATCGGCTGATTTAACTTTATCTTTTGAATGTTCTTTTAACCAATTATTATATTCTACTTCGCTTGAAAATAAAGCTTCTCTATATTTTGAATTGGTTATTTTTACTTCTGCCGATATATTTTTAACTAATTTTGTAAATTCCGAAACGGATATTAGAGTTTTGTCTTCTTTTTCTCCGAAAGCTGCTCCTATTGCCGCCGTTAATTCGGGATGCTCTACCGTATACATATCTTCTTCCGTAGCGTTTAGAAGAGTTAAAAAAGTTCTTCTTAAATCGGGTAAGAATGTTAAAGGTCCGCCCGTGAAAAGTATTTTAGGTTTAATTTCAAAACCTTTTGCAAGAGTATTAACAGTTTGAACTGCAACCGCTTGAAATATGCTTTTTGCTATATCCGATTTTGGAATATCTCTGCTTATTAAAGTTTGAACATCGGTTTTTGCAAATACTCCGCATCTGCTCGCCATAGGGTAAATAGAAGTCGCTTTTTCCGATAATGTGGAAAGCTCTGACGGATGAACATTTAAAAGAGTAGCCATTTGGTCGATAAAAGCTCCCGTTCCTCCCGCACAATTTCCGTTCATTCTTATATCCGCTTTGAAATTATCGTCAAATACTATTATTTTGGCGTCTTCTCCGCCGATATCTATCAAAGTTCTTCCGTAAGGGTATATTTTCCTAATTGCAGTAGATGACGCTATAACCTCCTGCACGAAACTTATTCCCGTTTTTTCGCTTATTCCCATTCCAGCAGTTCCTGTCATAGCTAGAGACAATTCCAAATCTCCATGTATACTTTGCAAATTTTCCAATATGGACAATAAAGTTTCTTTTATATCGGCGTTATGCCTAACATAAGTTTTAAATATCATATTGTCAAATTCATCATATACTACCATTTTTGCGGTGGTAGAGCCAATGTCTATCCCTGCTTTATATATCTTATTCATAATTAATTCTCCAATTTAAAATATAATTAAAAATCTATTTTAATCTATAAACTATTAGTCTATAGCCATATTATTAATATTAACGAATACTATCTTTGTTTTATGATTATCAATTTTTTCTTCTGGTATATAGCAATAAGATAGTATTACCAAAGTATCGTCTTTTTTAGCGTAGTTTACATGCTCTCCGTTTATTCCTATTATTCCCGTCTTTCTCATTCCTTTCATAACTATCGCCTCAAATCTTTTATCATTCGTAATATTTATAACCGATACTTTATCTCCTTCCGTTATATCGGATTTTTCCATAAGCTCTTCGTCTATCGTAATCGAATCTTCGTAGTTTAAGTCCGTCCTCGTAACGGTTAATCTATGTATCTTCGATTTTATGACTTCTCTCATCATAATAATTTATATTCCATAAATTAAACAATAACTTAAATAAATAAAAATAATTAAAAAATATATTTAAATATTTTACTTATGTAGACAAAAAAGTCAATATTATAATTTTTAATATTTGCTGGAAATTATTATAGTATTATTATAGTTTACTGGCAATTATTTATAGATAAAGAGATTTAATACAATTTGTTTTTCTATTTATAATTTATAAATTATAATTTATATCGATTAAAAATTTATATAAAATTATTGATAATAAAATATTTTTCGTTATAATGATATATAGAATAAATTTTAATAAAGGAGTGAAAAATGAAGAAGAATTTTTTCACAAGTTCTGCGGGCATAATTTGTGTCGGAGCCGTTATAGGAGCTTTGGCTGCATGGTTGTCCGTAATGGGAAATCCCGCAAATATGGGAATATGTATAGCATGTTTCACGAGAGATTTGACGGGAGCTTTGGGATTGCATAGAGCGGCGGCTGTGCAATATATAAGACCGGAAATTATAGGTATCGTTATAGGGGCTACGATATCTTCCGTTTTGTCAAAAGAATTTGTCCCTAAAGGAGGAAGCTCGCCTGTTATAAGATTCTTTTTAGGTTTCTTCGCTATGGTAGGGGCTTTGGTTTTTTTGGGTTGTCCTTGGAGAACTCTTTTAAGAATCGCAGGCGGAGATATCAACGGAATATTCGGACTTATAGGAATAATAATAGGAGGCGGAATAGGGGTTTTCTTTTGGAAACAAAATTTTTCGTTAGGACAATCTAAAGCTTACGATAATAAATTGATTGGTTTCTTGCCCGTTATAATTTCTTTTCTTCTTTTGGTTTTGTTGTTAAGTAAAATCAAATTTTTAGAAAACGGAGCGATATTCTTTTCAGAATCAGGACCCGGGAGTATGAGAGCGCCTATAATTATATCTTTAATAGTTTCTATAATAATAGGTTTCATTGCTCAAAAATCTAGATTCTGCACTGTCGGAGGAATAAGAGACGGAATATTTATGAAAGATTTTCACATGACTAAAGGAGTTATAGCTTTCATAGTGGCGGCTCTTATAGTTAATTTAATTACAAGCAGATTTAATCTTTCTATAGAAAATCAACCTATTGCTCATACCAATATTTTATGGAATATAGTTTCTATGATTTTAACGGGATTAGCTTTCACTTTGGGAGCGGGATGTCCCGGAAGACAAATGATACAGTCGGCAGAAGGCAATATGGACAGTTTTATTTTTATCATAGGAATGCTTGTGGGCGCAGGATTCTCTCATAATTTTAATTTGGCAAGTTCTACGGCTGGTCCTACCGTTTATGGAATATGGGCGGTTATAATAGGTTTAATATTCTGTATTATTACGGGATTTACTATGAAAGAAACTAAAGAAAATATTTGATATATTTTCAAATATTCAACCGTGAGTTGTAATTATAAAAATATACGGTATGAAGATTATATAATGAACTTTACGGCTACTTTATATTATTAAAACTTAAACAAGTAATGATAATATAAAGTGGCGGTAGAGGTTATAAAAATAAAAAATGGCGAATTTTATAATAGTTTGATATCCAAATACCGTTAATTTTTTCATGTTTTTTTATTCTTTAATTTTAAGGAAATTTATATGTCTGAAGTTATTAAAGTCGATACAAGGGGAATGTCATGTTCTCAAGCCTCTTTTCAAGCTAAACTAGCCGCTATAAATAATAGCGAATTAAATACCGTTATAGAGGTTTTAGTTAGCGGACATTCTAGTTGCGAAAGCGTTATTAGAGGTTGCTTAAAATACGGTTATAAAGGAAGTTTTGAAAATATGGAAAACGAAGACATATTGGTTAAACTTGTAAAATCGTATTAAAAAATGATAGAAAATAAAATTTGCAGAGACTGTCAGAACGACAGTCCCCACAAATATAATATAAAGGAAATATGAAAAAATTATCTTATTACTCAACTATAATAAGATATTTAACGCAACGATTTATAAAACCTATCGTTTTAAATTTGGTAAAAAATATTTATTTTAAATTTATTTGTAAATTTATTCGTAATCTCTTAATAGTCATATTTTTTTATTGACTTTATTTTATAAAAAACATATATTTTAAAGACTATTATTTAATTAGTTATTAAATTAATTTTGGAGGAAACAAAGATGAAGATAACATTTCAAGGCAAAGAGGTTCATTTGGAAGGAGTGCCTTTAACGGTAGGCGCAAAAGCCCAAAATTTTTCTGGAACAAAACCTGATTTAAGCACTTGGTCCCTTTCCGATGCCGGTTCTACCGTAAAGATTATATCGGCGGTGCCGTCTTTGGATACTCCTATATGCGATATTCAAACTAAAAGATTCAATAAAGAAGCAGCTAGTTTAAAAGGCGTAACCGTTGTGACAGTTTCTGTAGATTTGCCATTCGCTCAGGCGAGATGGTGCGGAGCTGCAAACGCTAATTCGCATATAGTATTGTCCGATTATGCGGAAAAGGATTTTGGAAAGAAATTCGGAGCTTTTGTAACAGAATTAAAACTTTTAGCAAGAGCCGTATTCGTATTGGACAAAGACAATATTGTAAAATATGTTCAATATGTTCCGGAAATTGCAAGCGAACCTAATTATGAAGCGGCGTTAAATGCGGCAAAATCTCTTTTATAATTTGTTTTTACAATTATAAAAATTAATAAAGCGTATTTCAATTAAGAGATACGCTTTTTTTATTAAAATATTTAATTATTTTATTTAATTGATTTAAATTTGATTAAATTTAATTTTAAATTTTTAAATCAATTTTATTTTAAAACTTCTTTAACTTTTTCCAATACATTTTGAGCACAAACTCCGTATTTTAATTTAAGTTCCGTAGATTTTCCCGATTCCGTAAAAGAGTCCTTGCATCCGACTATTCTTAAAGGAGCTGCTTCTTTATGGGCGGATAAAACTTCCGCTACAGCACTTCCCAATCCTCCTATCACGCTATGATTTTCTAAAGTTATAACGCATTTTACTTTTTGAGCGTAGACGATAATATTGTCGCAGTCCAAAGGTTTTAACGAACGAACATGAATTAAACGATAAGTTATATTATTTTTTTCCAAAAGATTTACAGAATCTATAGCCTGCTCGAAAGAAGAACCGTCAAAAAATAATGCCACATCGTCTCCTGTGGAATACAATTCTTTATTTTTTATGTCGAAATTCGCTTCTTCGGGAGAATTATAAATTATAGGAACGGGTTCTCTCGCAACTCGAACATAATAAAGCCCTTTATTATTTAAAGCGTAACTTATTGCGGATTTAACATCGTTTTCGTCCAAAGGTAGAATTACATTCATATTCGGAATGCATCTCATTAAAGCCATATCTTGAGTAGCCTGATGACTCGCTCCATCAGGACCAGCGTCAAGTCCGGGATGAGTCGCTATTATTTTAATATTTACTTTTGCATAAGCCGCTTGTCTTATTTGCGTCCAAATAGTTCCGCTTGCAAATATTGCGAAATTGACATAAACGGGAAACATTCCTTCCAATGCCAAACCTGTAGCCGCGCTTAAAGAACTCTGTTCGCCTATTCCCAATTCCCAAAAGTTTTTAGGGTAGGTTTTTTCCACATCCGCAGAAGAAGTTGAAGTTCCCAAATCGTTGTCTATTACTATTATTTTATTATTTTTTTCAATTAAATTTGTTAAATGCTTTCCGATTACAACTCTCGGAGCGGAGCTTTTTTCTATATTTATCATAATTACATCCTTAAATTAAAATTTATTGTATATCCAAATCTTTTTTAGCTTGTTCAAAATCTTTATCGCCAATGGTTAAGGAATGGCAATTAGGATTATTTTCTAAAAAAGAAACTCCCTTTCCTTTAACCGTTTTCATTATTATCGCTACGGGTTTACCGCTTAATTTATCGAGTTTATCCAAAGCCTCCGCAATTTCTTTCATATTATTTCCGTCTTTTAGAGTTATTGTATTCCAATTAAAGCTTTTAAATTTATCTTCCAAAGAACCTAAATCTATAACTTTATTCACAGGGTCATGAGAAGAAAGTCCGTTATTGTCTATAATGGCGACAAGATTATCCAATTTAAAATGAGCCGCTTGTTGAACCGTTTCCCAAATTTGTCCTTCATGCAGCTCGGCATCTCCGCATAAAGCAAATATTTTATTATCGTTTCCCGACAATTTTCTTGCATAAGCCATTCCCATAGCGACAGCTAGTCCCTGTCCCAAAAGTCCCGTATTCATTTCGGTTTCTGGAATTTTATTAATATCGGGATGCCCTTGCAAACGAGTTCCTATTTTTTTTAGAGTGATTAATTCTTCAATAGGTATTATTTCAAGTTCGGCAAGTATGGAGTATTGCATAACTACAACATGCCCTTTCGACAAAACAAAACGCGCCCTGTTCGGGTCTTTGAAATTTATATACCTGTCGTATACGGCAACCGCCATATCCATAGCCGACAAAGAACCACCGACATGAGCTACGCTTTTCGATTCGTAAACCATTTTTAGAAGTATTTGCCTGCATCTTTTAGCTTTTTTTTCTAGTTCTTCTACTGAACTCATAAATATTATTCTCCTTCAAATAAAAATTTCTTTATTAAAATTAAAAAATAATAAAATTAAAAATAAAATTAATCTCAAAATTATTGTCCCATTATATCACTTAATATTTAAAAGTCAAAATATATTATTTATCAAATTAATTTAAGATTTTTTCATTAAAATTTTATTTTTAAGAAAAATATTTTAAAATTATTTTTTCAATTCGTTAAAACTTAAAGCGGTAAACGATTCTTTATCCGCCTTCAATTTTTTGCCAATTACCTTGTCGTAGTCTTTTGCCGATATTCCTACGCATGGTCTTAAAGTAATTAAATCTTTTTCTTTTATTATTTCGTTTTTAAGCATATTATGATTTAAATATATTCCTCTTTTTGCATATACGAGTTCTTTTTTTTCTTGTTCGCTTAATATACGCTCTCGATTTAAAGCCATTTTACCGCCAAGCATAGTTAAAGTATTATTAAGAGAATTAATTAAATCGCTCATAGATTTCGTATCCAAACTTATTATATGGTCGCCCGATTTTTTTTCGGGATTTATCGTAAAATGCTTTTCTATTATTCTTGCCCCCAAAGTAAAAGCTATTATCGGAGCTTCGATTCCTATTGTATGGTCGGAATAACCTATTATATTTTTTTTAAATAATTTACTCATAACGGATATTCTATTTAATCTAGCGTTTTTTAGAGGAGTGGGATATTCAACAGAACAATGTAGTAGGGCGACTTCGTTATTTTTTAATATTTTCATGGCGTTATTTACATCTTTATTTAAAGCGAGTCCGGTAGAAACTATGACGGGTTTTTTAGTTTTTGCCACAGCTTTTAATAAAGGAATATTGTCGATATCGCAGGAGGCAATTTTATATATTTCTATATTATTTTCTTCCATTTCTAAAACCGACTCTACAGAAAAAGCCGTGCTCATAAAAATAATATTGTTTTTTTTAGCTTCTTTTATTAAAGGTTTATACCATTCTTTTTTAAAAACTATATCGTTTATTCCATCGAGAGCATTTTCGGGGAGTTTTAATTTTTTTGTATATTCTTTTACTGCAAATAAATTATTCATAGTGAAACTTTGAAATTTGATGGCATTTGCTCCGGATTTTGCCGCTTCTTTAACCATTTTTAAAGCCGTTTCAAAATTTCCTTCATGATTGCATCCCGCTTCGGCTATGATAAAGAATTTATTTTTATTTATAAGATTTTTTAGTTTAACAGAACTCATAATAAAATCCCAATTAATAATTTTTTGATAGAAATTACAGATTATAAAATCAGTTTGATGAGCTGGTGATGGGACTCGAACCCGCAACCGGCTGATTACAAATCAGCTGCTCTACCAATTGAGCTACACCAGCGATTATTTGAAAATATTATACAATATAAAAATAAAATTGCAAGTTTTAATTTTAAAATATTGTTCCTAATACTTGACATTTAAAATTTTTTGTATATACTTGAAAGTATGATTAATGTAATTTATTCTACTGTTAACACAACA
>CAZRYV010000008.1:0-10790 GCA_964604385.1 uncultured Brachyspira sp. | reverse complement strand
ATATTCTTATATAAATTATTTAAAAATATTTTTGCTCGACAAATTAATTTTTGTATACTTCATAATATCCTTTTATTTAAGTCTTATCTTTGCAATTTTTATAAAAAATCAAAAAAATTCAAACTTGGAGGAAAATTATGAGTTTAAACAAAAAAGTTGCTTTGGTAACAGGTTCAGCGAGCGGTTTGGGTAAAGCTTCCGTTCAAAGATTGGCTAAAGACGGAGCTGCTGTTGTTGTAGCCGACTTGAATCTTGACGGCGCTAAACAGGTAGCCGAAGAGATTAATTCTAGCGGCGGTAAAGCGATAGCCATTTCTATGGATGTTACGAGCGAGGAAGATGTAAATAACGCTTTCAAAAAAACTATAACCGATTTAGGTGGCATTGACATAGTTTTTTCAAACGCCGGCATTCAAATAGTTCATCCTATAGAAGAATTCCCTTTTGAAGAATGGAAAAAAATGATGGCTATTCATGCGGACGGAGCTTTTTTGACGGCAAAGGCGGCGTTTACCGAAATGAAAAAATCGGGAAAGGGCGGAAAAATCATATTTATGGGTTCTGCTCATTCTCATTTGGCTTCTCTTTACAAAGCGCCTTATTGTTTCGCTAAACATGGACTTTTGGGACTCGCAAGGGTTTTGGCAAAAGAGGGTGGAGAATTTAATATTCACACTTATGTGGTATGCCCGGGATTCGTTAGAACTCCTTTGGTTGAAAAACAGATACCTGAACAAGCTAAAATAAAGGGAATTTCTGAAGAGGAAGTTATAAGTACAATCATGTTGAAAGATACGGTAGATAAAAAATTTACTACTTTAGAAGAAGTCGCTAATTTGGTTTCTTTTTTCGCTCATGATGAAGCCGGCGTTATGACAGGACAATCGCTATTAGTAAGTCATGGCTGGGGAATGTGTTAATTAACGATGAAGGAGTAAATTATGTTAGGTATTCTACTTGGTTTAGTATGTTTGGCATTTCTTACTTATAAAGGAATGTCGATTCTATGGGTTGCGCCCGTTTCGGCTTTGGTTGTTGCGGCGTTTGGAGGAATGAATCTGCTCGAGGCGTTTACGGGAGATTTTATGGCGGCTTTCGGCGGATACGCTACAAGCTGGTTTCCTATGTTTATGCTCGGAGCCATATTCGGAAAAGTTATGGAAGTTACGGGAGCTGCGGAAAGTATAGCGCATTTTCTCGCTAAAAGAATCGGATATAAAAGAGCCATAATAGCGGTTGTAGTTATATGCGGCGTTCTAACCTACGGAGGAGTTTCTTTATTCGTAGTAGTATTCGTTATGTATCCTATGGGCTTGGCTTTATTTAGAGAGGCTAATCTTCCAAGAAAGATGCTTCCCGGTTCGATAGCTTTGGGAGCTTTTGCTTTCACTATGACGGCGTTTCCGGGAACTCCTCAACTTACGAATGTCATTCCCGCAACCTATTTTGGAACGGGTCCTATGAGCGCTCCCGTTATCGGTATAGTATGCGGCGTATTGATGTTTATATTGGGAATATTATGGCTTCAATATAGAACGAAAAAATTGCAGGCTGCCGGTGAGGTTTTTGACGAACCCGAAGGCGAAACTACAGCCGGAATTTCTAATCCTGAAGATTTGCCAAAATGGTATCTTGCCGTAATTCCTCCGTTATTGATTATTGTTTTGTTTAATGCGGTTAAACTAAATATAGTAGTCGCTTTACTTGCGGGGATTTTGGCGGGTATAATAATATTTATCAGAAGGTTAAAGACTTTCGGAAATATAATAAAAACTTTGAATGATGGAGCAGCAGGTTCAATGCTTGCCATTCTTAATACGGCGGCTGGCGTAGGATTTGGAGGAGTAATAAAAGCCGTTCCCGGTTTTGAACAATTAAAAAATTTGGTAACAAATATAGACGCCTCTCCTTTAATATCCGAAGCGGTAGCCATCAATGTTTTGGCTGGAGCTACGGGTTCTTCTTCAGGAGGAGTTTCAATAGTTTTGGAAGCTTTAGGTCCTCAATTTATAGAATTGGCTCAACAAAGTGGAATACCTTTGGAAGTTTTCTCGAGAGTAGCTTCTATATCGGCTGGCGGTTTGGATACTTTGCCTCAATGCGGAGCGGTGTTAACCGTTCTTGCGGTAACCAAATTAACGCATAAAGATTCTTATATAGATATATTTATGTGTTGCACGGTAATTCCTATAACCGCTACAGTTCTTGCTATAATATTAGGAACTTTAGGCGTAGTATAAATAATATAATAGAAAAATAGATTTAAAATAAATAAGCGGTAGAAAATAAAATCTACCGCTTTAATTTTTATTTAATAATTAAAATTTTTATTTTAATCTATTCTGCAATTTCCGTTCTGTAATT
The DNA here is from genome assembly GCA_964604385.1 of uncultured Brachyspira sp. GTDB lineage: Bacteria > Spirochaetota > Brachyspiria > Brachyspirales > Brachyspiraceae > Brachyspira. The sequence continues at coordinate 8,426 of CAZRYV010000008.1, read as the reverse complement.
AGTTAAATCTTCGTCGCTTCTTATTATAATAAACTCGACTCTTCTATTAAGTCTATTAAAATTATATTCGGCAAATCTATAACTAACTCCGCTTTCCAATAGTCTGTTTTTATCTATTCCTTCTCTTACAAGTTTTGAAATAACGGTTCTTGCTCTTCTTATGGAAAGACTTTTATTAAATCCAAATTCTCCAACTCTGTCCGTATGTCCTTCCACAACCAATCTAACATTCGTATATTCTCTCATATAATTTGCCACATACTGCACGCTGTCGTCATAATAAGAAGTTACATCGTATTTTTCAAATGCAAATCTTATAGGTTTATCCAAAACTAACAATTCGCCTCTTCGCATAACTCTCGTTTGATAGTCGTTGTCATAAGTATTTGCTTTATATGTATTTGTCGCAATAACTTTAATATCTTTGGCGTAATCTTGTTTGCTTAAGGTTGATTTACCGTTTTCTTTTTTGCTATTCTGTTTGCTCTGATTTGCCTTGCCGTTTTCTTTTTTAGTATTCTGTTTACTTTGATTAGCCTGATTTTTTCCATTAGCCTGACTTCCCTGATTCGCTCTATTCTCGCTTTGAGCATTTTGAGCGGAAACGGGAGCTTCAGCTTGAGGCATATATACGGGTCCTTCAAGTTTATGAGAAACATAAAGCACTACGGTAGAATGTTTAGCAGAAGCGCATCCGTAAAATCCTAAAGATAGCGCAATCGATAATATAACTATAATAGAAACTTTTTTATGCATAATATTAAACTCCCAAAATTAACATTAGCTACAAGACGATTAAGGTTTTGTAAATCTAAAGGATAAAAGCACATCGTTTGCGAATCTAAATCCCGGTCCCAATATTGCCATATATCCCAAATCTAATGTAAACCAACTTGTGACATGCCATGCGAGTCCGCCGCCAACTCCGAATAAAACGCTGGTTCTTGAAACTCCCATATTGGTTTGTATGCTTCCGCCTGTGTAACTATCCGTAACTTCGTGTCCTATTTTAGCTCCTATTTTCATTCCAAGATATATAGCCATAAAAGGTCTTTTTGTTGTATATACGCTTTTTGTGGTTAAAGTATCCAATTCGCTCGCTCTAACATGGAATAAGTTAAGCTCGTAATAAATGCCTGCCATTACCGAATGTATTGTGACATCTGTATTTGTTGCAAGAACTCTTCCTATATATTCTAGTTCCACTCTAACCGGTATAGGAAACGGGTCTTTTAATCTAAAGAGGTCGTATCCTACAGCAACTCCGGCTCCGGCATAGTGATTCCATATTCTTCCCGGCATACTTTCTGGGTAATAATTGATTTTAGGAGCTATATAAAGTCCTGAAAAATCATCGATAGCGTATGCTTTCGAACCTTGATAAAATATGGAAACTGTGATAAAAAGAAATGTTAGAATAGAAATTAATCGTTTCATAATCGGTTTCTCCCCTGCTTGAATATTTTATTAAAGATACACTTTCTTATTAAAGCGATTACTCTTCTAGTATAATACAAAAATTTAAAATAGTCAAGCGTTTCATTAGTTATTTTTACAATATTTATAATAATTTTCGGTTATTAAAAAAATGGCTTAAGAATTTTTTTATAATTTTTTTAAAAAATTCTTAAATAAATTTTAGGAGAAAATTCCAAAAAAGTTATTAATAAAAATTTTAAGATAAATTTTAAGAAAAAAGCAAATAAATATTTCCCGAATTATATATTCCTTCGTCCGTATATATTTGCCAATCGGTTAGATTTTCCATGCTATGAAGTCCTCTGTCTCCTTCATGAATCCCTAAATCTTTATAAGGCTCGTTTAATAAAGTGGCGTCAAAATAACCTTCTTTAGTAAAGTCATGAACCTCGAACCATAGATGCTCCAAATCTTTATTCGATTCTTTGTTGTTATATCCTAATTTTACTAAAAAGGAAATTTTATCGTCTCCTTTATTTTTATTTAATAATCTCAAAAAATATTCAAATTTTTCAAAAGCCGCCTCTCTCATTATTTCCGTTTCAAAACTGCTTAAAACGAATACGGGATTTTCGGAAAGTTCTTTTTTATAATAATCTAGAGTGTGATAATTTCCGTTTTTATCTACGGCAACCAAAGCCCCCGAATAATCGTTATGAATATTGTCTTTTCTGTCTTTAAAACTACCCGAAAAATCTTTATCTATATTGAGTTCTTTTAAAGCTTCTTTCCAAGGAAGCCAACAAATATTTACTTTATAAGACGGAGAAAATACTAATCCCGATTTAGGCACTCCGTTTTGTATAAATAGTTTTGCGCAAGTGTTTAATAACTCTCCGTAAGCGGCGTTGGAATCTTCTACTCCGATTATTTCAAGTTCTATGCATCCTACTCTATAAAGCCCATGAGTATGAAACCAATATTCCACTTTATCGGGATTCTTATCGTCGTCATATATCGCATGAATAGTATAAAGATAATCTAAAGAAGGCGGTAGAGAAAAAGTCGAAGTATATTTTAACCATTCGCTCGAACGGGCTGTAAAGCATGAAATATCCAAAAATATCGAAGCGTCCGCAACGATACTATTGAGTAATTTTAATTGTCTTTGATAGTCGGTTAGAGGAAAATTATTAAATACTGTCGAAATATGAATCGCATATTTGCATTTTGTAGATTCTATATAATCGCTTTCACGCACCGTATTAACCGAAAAAAATTCTGGCAAATTCTCCGTAACGCTCGATGCTTCGATTAAAGATATATAAAATGTAAGTTCGTCTTTATTTTCTGATTCTTCATTTTCCGAAATATCGCTTTCCATAACCATAGGCAAATATTGCAATTTTAAAGAAACTTCCCATTTTGATTTTTCTATCTTATGTCCTTTCTTTTCTTCAAATTCTATGATTATAAATTCGTCAGATTCGTTTAATATTTCTTTCAATTCTTCTATACTCATATTATGGTCGTATTCTTTTGAAAAAACAGCCGCCATAGAAGATACAGAAGATTCTCTTTTTAAATCGTTATTCATTATTTATCCGTTAATGGTAAGTTGTTTATAATAAAAATTTATAATAAAATAAAAATCGCTTTTTTGCAATAAAAATATATAAAAGTTATATAATGAAAACATGATAATAAGCGTAAGCAGAAGAACAGATATTCCTTCGTCTCATTGCGAATGGTTTTTAGAGAAACTAAAAGAAAAAACAGTCGCCGTTCAAAATCCGTTTTATAAAAATAAATTCTATAATGTAGATTTGAGTAAAGAAAATGTCGATATAATAGTTTTTTGGAGTAAAAATCCCAATATAGATTTTTTAGAGAATGTGAGAGATATGGGATACGAATTCTATATTCATTTTACCATAACTCCTTACGACAAAACCGTTGAAAAAAATATTCCGAATAAAAAATTATTGATTAAAAAATTTGCAGACATAAGTTATAAGTTTGGAAAAGAAAAAATAATATGGCGATACGACCCGATTATTTTAAACGAAAAATTTGACGCTGATTATCATATTAAAAATTTTTCTTATATGGCGGATTCTCTGAAAGATTTAACGGAAGAATGCATATTTAGTTTTATTCAGATATATTCTAAAATAAAAACCGTATTTAAATTTATAAATAATAATATAGACGAACAAATCGAGCTTATAAATAATTTGAATGAAATTGCCAATAAAAATCATATCGTATTAAAAAACTGTTCTCAAAATTTTAATAATATAGCGAAATCTTCCTGTATAGATAAAGAGAGAATAGAAAAAATTTTGGGCTATGCTATTAAAGAGAAAAAAGATAAAGGACAGAGAAAACTTTGCAATTGTATAAAGAGCGTAGATATTGGAACTTATAATACTTGTTTTAACGGATGTATATATTGTTATGCCAATAGTAAAATATTGCTTTTTTCTAAAAAATAATATATACTATAATAATAATATATAAATAATCTTTAAGGATTTAATTATGTCTGATATAAATAACGAAGATTATGTAGTGGAAATACTTGGCGTTACAAAAAAATTTAAGGGAATAGTTGCAAACGATAATATAACTCTGCAGCTTAAACGAGGCGAAATTCATGCCTTGCTTGGCGAAAACGGAGCGGGAAAATCGACTCTCATGAGCGTTCTGTTCGGGCTTTACAAACAGGAAGAAGGAATTATAAAAGTTAATGGAAAAGAAGTTAATATTGACAATCCTAATACGGCAAACGCTTTGGGAATAGGGATGGTTCATCAACATTTTAAACTCGTTCATAATTTTACAGCGTTGGAAAATATTATACTCGGAGTCGAAACGGTAAAAAATGGCGTTCTTCAAATGGAAGACGCTAGAAAAAGAGTTTTGGAATTAAGCAAGACTTACGGACTTGAAATATATCCCGACTCTTTGATTAGCGATTTAACGGTTGGAATGCAGCAGAGAGTGGAAATATTAAAAATGCTTTACAGAGATAACGATATACTTATATTTGATGAACCTACGGCTGTTTTAACGCCTAATGAAATAGAAGAATTAATGAAAATAATGAAATCCTTAACGAAAGAAGGAAAATCGATATTATTTATAACGCATAAATTAAACGAGATAAAAGAGGTTGCCGACAGATGTTCGGTTTTGCGAAAGGGAAAATATATAGGGACTATAAATGTAAAAGACGCCACAAAAGAAGAGATGTCCGAAATGATGGTTGGAAGAAAAATATCTTTGGTAGTTGAAAAAACGGAAGCGAAGCCTAAAGATATAGTTTTATCGGTAAACGATTTGAATATAAAATCTAATAAAAGTTCTAAAGAAATTATTAAAAATGTTTCTTTTGAAGTAAGAGCGGGAGAGATTGTTTGCATTGCCGGTATAGACGGAAATGGACAGAGCGAATTAATATACGCATTAACGGGATTAATGGAATTGAATTCGGGAAGCGTAAATTTAAAAGGACATGACATTACGAATTTGAGCATAAGGAAAAAAACTTTAAACGGAATAGGGCATATACCCGAAGACAGACATAAATACGGTTTGGTTTTGGATTATATGTTGGGAGAGAATTTAATTTTGCAGACTTATTTTACCAAACAGTTTCAAAATAATGGATTTTTAAAATTTAAAGAAATGGAAAATTATTCAAAATCATTAATAGAAAAATTCGATATAAGAAGCGCCGAAGGATTCAAAACGATAGCGAGAAGTATGTCGGGAGGCAATCAGCAAAAAGCGATTATAGCGAGAGAAATTGACAGAGAACCCGATTTACTTATAGCCGTTCAGCCTACGAGAGGACTCGATGTCGGAGCGATTGAATATATACATAAAGAGCTTGTTAATCAGAGAGATAACGGGAAGGCGGTTTTGCTCGTATCTTTGGAATTAGATGAAGTTATGAATTTAAGCGACAGAATACTCGTTATGTTCGAAGGTGAAATAGTGGCTAATCTTTATCCGCGCGATTTAACGGTAAACGAACTCGGATTATATATGTCAGGTTCAAAAAGAAGCGCTTAATTTATTTTAATATTTAAATTAATAATTAATAATTTTAAATTAAAAAGTTAAATTATAAAGGAGTTTTAAAATGAAAAACCGAATAATCCATATACTCGAAAAAGACGGTTTCGTTAAAATATTTTCTTCGTTTCTTGCAATAATAATAGGACTTTTACTTGGACTTATAATACTTTTGATAAGCAATTATAAAGACGCTATTCCCGCTTTTCTTACCATACTTTCCGGAGGATTTTCAGGCGGAAGTAGAGGAATGGGACAGGTTATATATACGGCTACTCCTTTGATATTAACGGGGCTTTCAGTTGGTTTTGCTTTCAAAAACGGACTCTTTAATATCGGAGCGCCCGGACAATTTATAGTCGGAGCTTATGCGGCTGTTTTGGTAGGAGTAAAATGTGTATGGCTTCCTGCGGGAATTCATTGGATTTTTGCATTATTTGTTTCTTTAATTGCGGGCGGTTTATGGGCTTATTTGCCGGGACTTTTAAAAGCTAAATTTAATGTTAATGAAGTTATATCTAGCATTATGATGAATTATATTGGAATGTATTTGGTTAATTATTTGGTTACTCTTACGGTTTATGATATATTAAAAAATCAGTCTCAAAATATCCCATCTTCAGGCACTATTCCAACTATGGGATTAAACGCCATATTCAAAGGTTCGAGCGCAAACGGAGGATTTTTTATAGTCATAATAATGGTTATAATAATGTATGTAATCCTTTCAAAAACTACTTTCGGATTCGAGCTTAAAGCCTGCGGTTTGAATAAAGACGCTAGCAGATATGCGGGAATAAACGAAAAAAGAAATATAATTTTGTCTATGGTTATAGCGGGAGCTTTAGCCGGACTCGGAGGCGGTTTATTGTATTTATCCGGCGGAAAACATATCGAAGTTGTAGATATTCTTGCAGAAGAAGGTTTTATGGGAATTCCTATAGCTTTGCTCGGTTTATCGCATCCTGTAGGAATATTGATAGCGGGAATATTTATCGCTCATATAACTGTCGGAGGATTCTATATGCAAATATACGATTTTACTCCCGAAATTATAGAAATGATAATATCTTCGATAATTTATTTTAGCGCATTCGCTTTAATGTTTAGAAGCATAGTGGAATTTATTTCAAAAAGAATAAAAAAAGAAAGTTGAATATTTTTACTAAAATTTTTTAATTTAAGAATTTATAAAGGAGAAATTATTTTATGGAAACGATTTATTTTTTAGTTCAGCAAACGATGTTATTTTCTATTCCTCTTTTACTTGTGGCATTGGGCGGTATGTTTTCCGAAAGGAGCGGAGTCGTTAATATCGCTTTGGAAGGGATAATGATTATCGGAGCTTTTACGGGAATATTTTTTATAAGCAGATTCGGAAATTTATTTTCTCCAACCGTCACTTTATTCGTAGCCATAATAATTTCGGCTTTATCGGGATTAATATTTTCTTTGCTTCATGCATACGCTTCCATTAATATGAGCGCCGACCAAACTATAAGCGGCACGGCTTTAAATATATTTGCGCCCGCTTTTGCAATATATGTTACGAGAGCGATTCAAACCGTACAACAGATATCGTTTGTAAATAATTTTAGAATAGAATCCATTCCAATTTTGGGCAATATTCCGATTATAGGAGATTTATTATTTAAAAATGCTTATATAACCACATATTTGGGATTTTTAATTTTAGTATTATCATGGTTTTTGCTTTATAAAACTAGATTCGGTTTAAGATTAAGAAGTTGCGGAGAGCATCCTCAAGCGGCGGATTCCGTTGGCATAAATATTTATAAAATGCGTTATTTTGGAGTTGCAATTTCTGGGGCTTTAGCAGGAATCGGAGGTTTGGTATTCGTTATTCCGACTTCCACAAATTTTAACGCTACGGTTGCGGGATATGGATTTTTAGCTTTGGCAGTTTTAATATTCGGACAATGGAAACCTATAAGAATACTTTATGCGGCTTTCTTTTTTGGTTTAATGAAAACTTTAGCGTCCGCTTATTCGGGAATACCTATACTTGCAAGCCTTCCGATATCGAACAGTATATATAAAATGGTTCCTTATATAACCACGATAATAGTTTTGGCTTTTACCTCTAAAAATTCCCAAGCTCCTAAAGCTTCGGGCATCCCTTATGATAAGAGCGTAAGATAAGAAAATATTTTGTTTATATTATTTTTATTTTATTTTATTTAATGTTTTTTATACGATTTCCGATAATATATAAAAATATGAATTATACTTTGGGAGTAAAAAATGTTTAAAAAAACTTTACTTACATTTTTATCGTTAATTTTCTTGTCTTCAATTTTTGCAATATCTTGTAAAGACAATCAATGCGTTCAGGATGATTATATAAATCAAATAGAGAGGGAATATCAACAGGCTACTAATCAAGATGTGATTTTAGAATCCAATAATTTTGGCTCAAGCGAATCTTACGACAATTTTAGCGCCAATAATTATAATCAACCGCCGGTAAATGTGTCGGTTCCCGTTACCGTTCCTGCAAAAAGAACCGCTCCAGTAATGAGAAGAGGACCGAGAAAAGCGACTATAAATACTTTTTACAGTCCTTGGGCAAACACTCATAAAACAGACCCTTTAATTATTCAAGAAATAAGAGTAATGATAGCAAATAAAGAATATACGAAAGCTAAAAATTATATAGACGCTTTAAATTTGAATAATTTGCCATCTAGCGTGGATTTGGGACAGATATATCAATTTAAGGGAATAGTTCATTATTTTCTTTCGAGAAATAACAGGAATAATATTTCTATAGCGAACGAATCATTTAGAAATGTTATAAGCAATACTACTCTAGAAAAATTTAAACCTCTGTCTTTATTATGGAACGGAATGCTTTATCAAACTTATTCTACCGATGCACGCGAATTGCAAACGGCTGT
>CAZRYV010000007.1:20620-23784 GCA_964604385.1 uncultured Brachyspira sp. | reverse complement strand
CCGTTATTTTTTTAAAGTCGTCATTACGAGGGCAAAGCCCGAGGCTAAAGCCCGCCGTTGGCGAGTAATCCATATTCAGAATTTCGTTAAATTCTTTAACAACAAGGCGGTTTCAACCCCTTGTGTGCTTTTTTCTGAATTGTTAACACAATGGGCTGAAGCCACATTGTTATTATGTTTTTTTGTGTCTTTCTGAATTTGCCACAACGGGCTTCCCAAAGGGACGCAGAGCAAAAGCCCCTTGTTATTTGTTGGATTTCTTCTCCAATAAATTGGCTAGCAATGACGATTAACAACGGAACTTTTTTAAAAGTTATTCGTCTAATATATGAAACAAATAAATATCTATATTGATATTTTTAATTTAAGGTTTATAATACTTGATTAATTATAAACTATTCTTAAAAAAGGGGTTTATTGTGAAGTTTGCTTTATTTTTGTTTTTATTTTTAAATATGGTTTTATATTCTCAAGATATAAGGGAAACGAATCAGCCTGAAAAAAATATTAATGAAAATACAAATACTATAAAAGTAAGAATAAATTTGGAAGATGCCTTAAAAATAGCTTCCGATAACGATAAAACTTTAAAGAAATCGGAATACGATGTAAAAATCGCTCAAGCTCAAAAAGACGCTTCTTTTTCCGATTTGTTTTTGCCTTCGCTCTCGGTTGGCGGAAGTGTTAATTTAGGCGAAAATCAAGAATTTGGCTCTTCCGAACTATCTTCGAGTTTGACAACTTGGAGTGCAAACGCCACTTTATCAAAAACGCTTTTTACGGGATTTAAAAATTGGAATACCGATAAAGCGAACGACATAAATTTGAAAATGAAAAGAGACGCTTATTACGATAATGTCAAAAATGTGGATTTGAATACCAAACTTGCATTTTACAATACTTTTATAGCTCAAGAAAATTATAGAGTTTATTTGCAATCTCAATTAAATTATAGCAACAGAATGAATTATAATTATATTCAATATAGAAACGGACAGGTTTCGGAATACGAATATTTGAATTCGAGAGTTCAATACGAAAATACTAAACCTCAAGTTATAACTTTAAGCAATCAATATCAAAGTTTAAAATTAACTTTTATCAGACAAATAGGACTTACAAATATAGCGGATGAAGTGGAATTAATTGGAAATATTTTGGAAGCTACGAATATAACCGTTCCCGATATGGAATATGACGATTTGCTAACCATAATAATGAATAACAATTTGGAATTAAAGAATATGGAAAACAATTTGCAAATGCTCGAATATAATAAAAAAGTCGCAAGAAGTTATTTGTGGCCCACATTAACGGGAAGCGCTACTGTCGGAGTAAACAAGGCGGATAAGTTAAGGGATTATCAAGGTTATATGGATAGAAAGGGACAATTTAATTGGGGAGTTAATTTTTCTGTAAATTATTATCTCGATTCTCTTCTTCCTTTTTCTTCTACTGCAAAATCGGCAGAGCAAATAGATTTAAGTATAAAACAAATGGAATTAAATTATTCGCAGTTAAGGGACACTATAGAAGTTAACAGTAGAGATTTAATATCCATCGCTCGCTCTCAAGCGTTGAATTTGGAATCGCAGGCGGAAAATGCTAGAACGGCGGCTTATGCGCTGCAAATGGCGGAAAGACAGTATAGAGGCGGAAGTATTTCTATGCTCGAGGTTAACGATGCGGAGATAACATATTTGAACGCTCAACTTTCGTATTTGCAAGCTATTTATGAATATTTATCAAGTTCTCTTCAGGTTCTTAAACTTTTGGGAATTTAGGTATTTGAAATATAGAGTTAAAATATTTTAGGAGATTAAAAATTATGAATAAAAAAAATAAAATTGGTTTCGTTTCAATTTCGGCTTTTTTAATTTTATTAATATTATCATCCGTATCCTGTAAAAAGCAGGAAAATCTTCAAAGAAAAGAAAATCCAATAAGCGTTTTGGTAGCGGCTCCAATAAGACAGAGCTTAAACGAATATTTGGATTTATCTGCAGAAATTAAAGCAATTAAAGAAGTTGAAATATCTTCCGATGTTCCCGGAAAAATAGCGAATATTCTAAAATATGAAGGAAGTTTCGTTAAAAAGGGCGAGACTATAGCGTTAATAGACAGATTCGTTATAGGCGCAAATTACGCTTATGCTCCAGCAAGAACTCCAATAGCGGGATATGTCACCACAACTTATATGGCGGTAGGAGCTTCGATAGCGGCGTCTACCCCGATAGCGAATGTAGCCGATATTAGTCAATTAGAAATCGAAATTCAGGTTCCCGAAAGGTCTATTACGGGAATAGAATTGGGACAAAAAGTATATATTAGAGTGCCTTCCTCTCCAAATAAAGAAATAGAAGCAAAAATAACGAAGAGAGATTATGCAGTTAATCCTTCAACAAGAACTTTGATGGTTAAGGCTTTAATAGACAATAAAGATAGATTGCTTTTGCCCGGAATGTTTTCGGATGTTTCCATATTGTTAAATTCGGCTAATAATGTATTCGTTATACCAAATAGCGCTATATTCAGTGATGATACTGGTAAAGATTATATATTTGTCGTAAAAGAAGACAGCTCGGTTCCAAGGGACGGAAATATTTCGGATAATAACGATTCGCAGTTTAGAGCGTATAAGAGAGAGGTAAATATATTGTTTACTTCAAAAGATAAAGTGGCTTTAAGCGGCGGACTCGAAGAGGGAGAAGAAGTGGTTATGTTTGGAAGAGAATTTTTAAAAGACGGTTCTTTGGTTAATAGAATAGAAAACGACCCTACGATTATGGAATATATAACGCCTTCCGAAAGCACAGAAACTAATTCTACAATAACAAATAATATAGTTTCAAATGCAGTAAATACAAATATCGCAAATAATATTGGAAATAATGCAAATAATAATATAGGAAATAATAGAATAAATAATAGCGTAAGCTCAAGACAGAATAATTCGAGACAGACGAATATCGCTAGAACTCCGCTTATTAACAATACGAATAATAATTTAACTACAAATACTATCAATAATTCCAATTCTTTGAAAGTGGAAAGAACGGAAAATACGAATAATACTGATAATGAAAGCGGCGAAATTTATTCGGTTGGCGGTTGATATTATAATTTATAGTTTTAGGATAGTTTAAGGTTTAAGAGAATTTATA
>CAZRYV010000007.1:7950-20520 GCA_964604385.1 uncultured Brachyspira sp. | reverse complement strand
AAGAAATTTAAAGGAGTAAAAATTTAATGAGAAGTTTTATTGAATTAATGGTGAAAAAACCCGTTGCAGTTTGTATGGGAATAGTAGCGGTAGTTATTTTAGGGATAGTTAGTTTATCGAGATTGCCCGTGGACTTTTTGCCCGATATGGAACTTCCTTATATAAGCGTTAGAACGACTTACGATAATGCGGGTCCCGAAGAGGTTGAAAAATCGGTAACAAGATTAATAGAAAGCGCCGTTTCGGGAATAAATAATGTTAAAACAATAACTTCTTCGTCTCAAGAGGAGATGTCAAGCGTTTTTATAGAATTTAATTGGGGAAGCGATTTGGCTAGCGCTACTGCCGATATAAGAGAGGCGATTGACAGAATAAGAAGCTCTTTGCCTGACGATGCCGAAAGTCCCGCAGTTTATAAATTTTCTACCGACAGTATTCCGATTATGATGGTAGGTTTTTATGGAACGGATAATTTATCTGCATTATATGACTTGGTGGACAATCAAATATTAAATAGAATAAAACAAGTCGGCGGAGTCGCTATGGCTGAGATTCGCGGAGGACTTAAAACCCAAATAAAAGTAGATGTCGATATGAATAGACTTCAGGCTTACGGACTCGATATTAATACGATTGTATCGACATTGGCTAGAGAAAATCAAAATTTGGCTGGAGGAGAGACTTACGAGGGAGTTTATAAATATACTTTAAGAACTACGGGAGAGTTTAAAACCATAGATGATATAGGAACGGTTGTCGTAGCTTTGAAAGACAATAATACTCCAATAAGATTAAGAGATATAGCGAATATTTACGAAGGCTATGACGATAACATGGATATAGTAAAAATGAACGGAATGCCCGCAGTTTCCGTTTCTATAAATAAAGAATCGGGAGCTAATACTGTCGGAGTTTCGGACGCTATAAAAAAACAGCTTGATAATATGAATTTGCCCGAAGGAATCAAATATGAAATTCCTTTTAATACGGCTGATACGGTTAACGATTCGATTGTCGGGGTAGTGGACGCAGCTTGGCAGGGCGGACTCTTTGCGGTAATAATTCTTATGATTTATTTATGGAAAATCAGAACTGTGTCTATAATAGCGATTTCAATTCCAATGTCTATAATAACCACTTTTACTTTAATGTATTTTATGGATATAACTTTAAATATAATTTCTCTTTCAGGTTTGGTTTTGGGAATAGGAATGATGGTAGACAATTCGATAGTGGTTTTGGAAAATATATTTTTCTACAGAAATAGCGGATATGGAAAATATTCTTCGGCTATAGACGGAACTTATACTGTAGCTCTCGCAATATCGGCGTCTACTTTAACTACAATCGCCGTTTTTCTTCCTTTTTTATTCGTAGAAGGAATGACGGGGCAGATGTTTAGAGATTTATGCATAACGGTTACGGTTTCATTGCTCGCTTCTCTTGCGGTTGCTTTGACTATAGTTCCTATGCTTGGAGCCAGACTTATAACGAGTAAAAAATCAAAAAGATTGGCTCCTTTCGAGGATTTCTTTAATAAATATTTTCATTCTAAAGTTAATTTTATTTACGATAAAGTTTTAACTTATTCGGTAAATCATAAAAATAGAGTTCTAATACCAACTATAAGCATCGTTATGGTGATTATATTGATAGGGCTTATCTTTATAGGTAAAGAAGGTTTTCCTGAAGCGGACGAGGGACAATTTAGAGCAAATATTAGAATGCCGGTTGGAACTAGACAAGCACAAACTATTTCTTTTATAGACAGAATGGAAAAAGATATTAGAGAGATAGTCGGAGAAGATATGGATAGAATTCAAAGCAGAGTCCGATACGGTTCTTCGGCAAACAGAGGAGAGCTTAGAGTCAGATTAAGAGATAAGGAAGACGGTAGAAAAATTGACACTGTGGAATATGTCGAACTTGTAAGAAATAAACTTTCAAGCTATCCCGCTCAAATTAATGTCGATACCGTAAGCACAACTATGGGCGGAGGCGGAGGCGATTCAAGCGGCATAGATATAGAAGTGATAGGAGAAGATTTGGCGAGAGCGGGAGAGTTGGCAAACAGTATAATTGTCGCTTTGGAAGATGTGCAAGGTTTAAGAGATATTCGTTTAAGGAGAGACGATTCTAGTCCCGAACTTAATATTTCGATAAACAGAGATTTGGCTTCAAAAATGGGACTTAATATAAGCACAGTCGCCAATTCAATTAAAACGAGTTTCGGAGGCACTACGGCTACAAGAATGACTCCCGAAGGTTCGGCAAATACGGATATCGATGTTCAAGTTCAATTAAACGAGAGAGACAGAATCAATATTGACGATGTCAGAAGAATGCTTATTCCAACTTCGGCTGGCATGGTTCCCGTATCTTCAATAGCGAACATAGATAAAACTTTAGGACCTACGGTAATCGACAGAAAGGACGACAACAGAATAACCACTATAACGGCTTCTGGATACGGACGCCCTATGAATCAGATTATGGACGATGTTCAATCGACTATAAATTCAAAAGTGTTTATGCCTTCGGGATTTAGCATAAATTATTCGGGTGATTACGAGAATATGCAGGAGGCTTTTGCTCAACTTATACAAGCTGTAATTTTGGCTTTGGTTTTGGTTTACGCCGTTATGGCTACGCAATTTGAATCTTATATAGCGCCGTTCGTTATAGCTTTGGCGATTCCTTTCGGTTTTGCGGGTTCTCTCATTATGCTTTTTATAGGCGGCGAACTATTAAGCGTTTATAGCGGAATAGGAATAATAGTTTTAATAGGCGTTGTGGTAAATAACGGAATAGTTTTAATAGACTATATGAATCAACTTATGCAGGAGAAGAAAATAAACGGAGACGAATCCGCATTGATTGCGGGACCTAGAAGATTGCGTCCCGTTTTAATGACTTCCCTAACCACTATATTGGGACTTCTTCCAATGGCTTTAAGTAGCGGAAGCGGAAACGAAATGTATAGACCGTTAGCTTTGGCTTTATTGGGCGGACTTGCAATTTCCACTATGTTTACTTTGGTTATAGTTCCTACGGTTTATGCAGCTATAAGAAACAAAATACCTTTGAAAGATTACGCTACCAAAGATGTAGAAAGTATCGAAACAAATATCGAAGACGCTTTGGGAACTACGGAAAAATAAATTGCGGTTATTTTTGATAGGAAATTTTTTGATTAATAATTTTAAAAGTTTAAAAGATAATATAAAAATTATTATCTTTTAAACTTGAAAACAATAAAAAATAATGTTAAATATAATAATCAAATTCTTTAATTATATTTTAGTTTTAGATTTTTAATTTGAATTTTTAAGTTAAATTAGAAATTTAAAATTGTATTTAATTAAATTAAGGTGAAAATTATTAAAAGAATAAAAAAAGTCATAATATCCGTTTTTCTAACGATTTTAATTTTATTTGCAAGTTCATGCGACACTTTCGATATGTATATAAGAAAAGGTTTGGACGGAGTTAATTTATACGAGCTTTCCGTTTACGGCGAGGCTTTGGGAAAAGATATAAAAGTCGTGGAACTTGCAGGTTTCGATGTAAATAATTTTAGAAACGACAGAGTAACCTATTATATAAACATGTATCAGGGAAATTGGAAACCTCACATGCAGAGAATAATAGACAGAGCGCAGATATATTTGCCTTATATCAGAGAAGTTTTTAAAGATAAAAATGTTCCCGAAGATTTAATATATCTTCCTATAATAGAAAGCAGTTTTAATCCTCAAGCCGTATCTCATGCGGGCGCTGCGGGACTGTGGCAATTTATGCCAATGACAGGAGCGATATATAATCTCAAAGTCAATTATTGGGCGGACGATAGATTCGACCCCGAAAGGTCAACTAAAGCGGCAGCGGAACATTTGATAAGGCTTAATAAAAATTTTAAATCTTGGGTTATAGCTTTGGCAGCTTATAACGCTGGAGGCGGAAGAATATCGAGAGCCATAAAAAAAGCGAAAAGCAATAATTTTGACGATTTGATTAAAGCGGGAGTTCTTCCAAAAGAAACGAGAGAATATATACCGAAATATGCGGCGGCGGTTATGATAGCGAAAAATCCCGAAAGATTCGGATTTAAAATAAATAAACCGAATGTGATTTTTCCTCAAGGAGATTTGGTTTATATAGACGATGCTGCGGATTTGTCGATTATAGCGGAAATGATAGAGGTGGACATTGCCGATTTGAAAGCCCTTAATCCTCATCTTGCAAGAAATGTCACCCCTCCGTCAATGATTAGATATCCTTTGAGAATTCCCGAAGGACTCGAACAGAAATTTTATGACACATTCGGAAATATTCCCGCCGAAGAGAGAATCACTTTTAGAAGGCATGAAGTTAAAATGAACGAAACTTTATCGCATTTATCTAGATTCTATAATGTTCCGATGCAAGCGATAGTTGAAATAAATAAATTAAAATCGAAAAATTTAAATATAGGACAGCAGGTAATGATTCCGATTCAGGGACTCGACAATGCAAAACAAGTCGATATAGCTCAATACGAAGAAGAACGAGAGAGATTAAGAGATGGAAGATTCGTTTATTTTGAATCTCTTCCGCCGCCCGATTACGAATATAAGGATATAATGTATCATATAAGAGAGGGCGACACTCTTTGGATTATAGCGAGGAAATTTAAAATCGACATTTCGGAAATAAAGGCATGGAATAAATTAAAAAGTAATGTTCTTTCGGTGGGAAGCGAAATATTTTTAAGAATTCCCATAAACAGAAAATGATTTTGAAACGATAAATTTTATAGATTTTTAAAATGTAGTAAATGTAGTATTTTATTCAAATTTATTCAAAAAAAAAAAAAAAAAAAAATAAAATAAAAAATACATAAAGTTTTCAAAAATTTTTTAAAAAAATACTTGACAACAAAAATAAAATTTATTAAAATTAATAAGCGAGGGTTGATGTCTTGCAAATCACATTTTAATAAGGAGCGTATTATGAAGCAACAAAAATTTTTAAGCTATACCGTTATTATTATATTTGTAGCGGTATTCTCTATTTGGGGAATTATTGCCTGCAGTGGCGATGGAATTACCGGCGGAGGCGGAAGTTATTCTTATAGCGGAGGAACCGGTAGCGGCGGCAGCGGAACTGGTGGCGGTAGTGGAAGCGGCGGAGATATCGGCGAATGGGGTGGAACTAATGGTCAACAAACGAACGATAACAAACCAAATACACCTGACAACACACCAACCACACCTGATAACAGCTGGGATAATGACCCTAACAACAATATATTTGCGTCTTTTAGTTATATGAATTTATATACTCCTCATACAGGCGGACCTAATCATCGAAGAGTAAGCTATATGAATGTAAATAAACTTACGGCTCTTTGGAGAAAAACCATAGAACATGGAAGATATGGAAACGGAAGAAGATGGCTTATAAGAAACGGAGATAATTACCATGCCGACCCAAGAATTGGAAATTATTATTTCTTCGATAAAGATTTGAATATCGTTTATAGAAATAATGATAAAAATCAAACCGTAGCGGTATTGGAATTCCTCGAAGGCATTGTAGTCGATTACAGTTCAAATTCGTTTGAAGGCGGAAAAATAACTAATTGGAACGGTAATACTCCTATCATATACGATGCGCCGGGACAGATGGCTGGAACTTGGACTATCGGCGGACTTTATAGAAAGACAATGAATCGTAGCCAATATACAGGTTATAGAAACGATGGTTTGAATATTTTTATGCATAGCCATCATGATGCGGGCGGAAATCAAGGACTTATGGTTATAGTTATGAATATAGGATATGCGGACGGAAGTCAGGATGAATTTGGACTCGATTCTTATTATTCTACTAGGGCGCCACATGCTACTGATGCGGATTATTTTTTAGGACAAAATCCTCACAACTATAAAAAGGAGTTGAATTGGCGAGTGAATATGACGCCAAATTGGGGACGAGGATTTGCTAGAGATACGATTCGAAAAGATGATAAATACGCAGGAAGCGCATATTATTGGTTCTATAAAGAGGCTCTCGGACATTGGGAATATAAGGATAATTATAAATTTGTTCATGCATTCCCTTATGATTGGCATACGAATCAAAGCTATGTAAAAAAACAAAGATAACAACTAAATTAATTAATATTGTGAGCGGTAAGGGGCATGTAAATCATGTCCCTTACTTTTTTGCATGTTTTGTTTGTATTGCCACGCTTACGCTTGCAATGGACGATTAACAACAAGTGGTTTTCACTCTGCGTCCCTGTGGGAAGCCCCTTGCATGCAATTGCAAAAAGCACACAAGGGGTTCGCCAACGGCGTCCTTTAGGAAAAACCCATTGTTATTTTGTTTATATTATTTCGTAGTGACGGAAAAATAATTAATATAGTCAAAAATATTTTTTATGTTATAATTGTTAGATAACATTAACAATTATTTTTATTAAGAGGCAGATATATGAAAATGATATTGAGAATAGGAGGGATGCATTGCGCCGCTTGTTCGAGGGCTGTAGAAAGAGCCTTAAAAAAAACGGACGGAGTTGAAGAAGCTAATGTTAATATAGCTACCGAAAAAGCGTCTCTCGTATTTGACGATAAAAAATTAAAATATAAAGATATTGTAAAAGCCATTACAAAAGCGGGTTATAGCGTTATAGGAAAAGAAGAAGATATTTCGGAAAAAAAAGCGAGAGAAATTAAAGAACAAAAAATAAGGCTTATAATATCCGCAATATTTTCTATTCCTTTATTTTATATTTCAATGGCTCCTATGATACCAATAAAATTTATAAAACTTCCTTACCCTGAAATATTGTCGCATCATTCTAATCCTCAAATATTTTCTATAGTTGCGATTATATTATGCATTCCCGTTATGGTTTCGGGTTATAAATTTTATACATTGGGTTTTCCTTCGTTATTTAGAGGTTCGCCGAATATGGATTCTTTGGTTGCAATTGGAACTTCCGCATCTTTTATTTATAGCGTTTATTCGAGCGTTTTGTCTTTTATCGGGCTTAATCCTCATGGCAATAATTTATATTACGAATCAGCGGCGGTTATAATCACTCTCGTTCAGTTTGGAAAATATTTGGAGGCAAGAAGCAAAGGTAAGACGGGAGAAGCTATAAAAAAACTTATGGGATTAAAGCCTAAAACTGCAAAAATAATAGAAAACGGCGAAGAGAAAGAAATAAAAATAGAAAATTTGAAAGTAGGAAATATATTAATAGTTCGTCCGGGCGAAAAAATTCCCGTAGACGGAGAGATAATAGAAGGTTATAGCAGCGTAGACGAATCTATGCTTACGGGCGAGAGCATTCCAATAGAAAAAAATATCGGAGATAAAGTTGTGGGAGCTTCGATAAATAAAACGGGAACTTTCAAATTTAAGGCTACAAAAGTGGGTGAAGATACGGCTCTCTCTCAAATAATTAAATTAGTGGAAGACGCTCAAGGCTCGAAAGCTCCAATTTCGCATATTGCCGATGTAGTTTCTTCTTACTTTGTCCCCGCAGTTATTATTATAGCTTTAATTTCAGCAGTCGCTTGGTTTGTGGCAACTTATGATTTTGTTTTTTCTTTAACGGTATTCGTGTCGGTTTTGGTTATAGCCTGTCCATGCGCTTTGGGACTTGCGACTCCTACTGCGATAATGGTTGGAACGGGAAAGGGAGCGGAACTTGGAATTTTATTTAAAAATGCCGAAGCTCTCGAATTGTCTCAAAAAATAAACGCAGTTATGTTCGACAAAACGGGAACATTGACGGAAGGCAAACCTTATCTTACCGACATTATTTCAAACGATAAGGAGAGATTATTGCTTATTGCCGCAAGCGCCGAAAACGGAAGCGAACATCCTTTGGGAGAGGCTATAGTGAGAGAATTAAAAGAAAGAAATAAAGAAAATAGTAAAGAAAAAAATATCGAACTTATGCCTATTGAAAATTTCAAAGCGTTAGCAGGTTTTGGAATAGACGCCGTTATATACAAAAAAAGAATTTTAATCGGAAATAAAAAATTAATGGAAAAAGAAAATATATCGACAGAATTATTTTTTAACGAAACGGAAAAACTTTCAAATGAAGGCAAAACTCCAATGTATGTATCAGAAGATGGAAAACTTTTAGGTATAATTGCTTGCGCCGACAAATTAAAAGAAGATAGCGTGGATACGATAAACAGAATTCGTAAATTAAATATAAAAACGGTTATGATAACGGGAGACAATAGAAATACTGCAAATGCGATAGCGAAAGAAACGGGAATCGATATAACGCTTTCGGAAGTTTTACCCGAAGAAAAATCAAAAGAGGTAAAAAAACTTCAGGATAAAGGCTATATAGTCGCTATGGTTGGAGATGGCATAAACGATGCTCCCGCTTTAACTCAAGCGAATGTTGGAATAGCAATCGGAAGCGGAACGGATGTCGCTATAGAAAGCGCCGATATAGTGCTGGTTAAATCGAAAACCAAAGATGTTGTAACGGCGATAGAATTGAGCAAGGCGACTATGAGAGATATTAAGCAGAATCTTTTCTGGGCTTTTTGTTATAATGTTTTGGGAATTCCCGTAGCGGCTGGACTTCTTCACATATTTAGAGAAAGTTTAATATTATCTCCCGCGGGGAATTTTTTAGTTTCTATAATGGGGGACGATTTATTGCTTAATCCCATATTTGCAGCTTTAGCTATGAGTTTAAGTTCGGTTTGCGTGGTTACGAACGCTTTGAGATTAAATTTTTTCAAACCGAGTAAATAAATTAATTTTTTATTTGTTTTATTTATTTATTATTTTTTTATTCTTTTTATTTTTTGAGCAGTATTTTTTACTAAAAAAATTATTATTAATTGCATTATAACTCTTTATATATTATGTTAAGTATGTTATAATAAAATAATGAAATTTGATTTTTATAATAATTCTTATCCTTCCAAACGAAATTCTATTTTCGCTTCAAACGGAATGGTTGCCACAAGCAATATATTGGCTTCGGAGGCGGGACTTGAAATTTTAAAAAATGGAGGAAACGCTGTGGATTCGGCTATAGCTACCGCCGCCGCTTTAACGGTTGTAGAGCCGACTTCTAACGGACTTGGAGGAGACGCTTTTGCTATAGTTTATTTTAAAAATAAAATATACGCCATAAACGGAAGCGGATTTTCTCCTAAAAATTTGAATGTTGAAAAAATATTGTCTCTTAATTTGTATAAAATGCCTCTTTACGGATTATTGCCTATAACGGTTTTTGGAATACCCGCAACTTGGGCGGCTTTAAGTAAAAGATTCGGAAAATTAAAATTATCGGAAGTTCTTAAACCTGCGATAAAATATGCAGAAGAAGGATTCGCAATCGAGCCTACTGTGGCTCTCGATTGGAAAGAAGCTTTTAATATATATTTGAAAGCTTCAGAAAATAATACGATAAAGGAATTTAAATATTGGTTCGACACTTTTACTTTTAACGGAAAAGTTCCAAAACTTGGCGAAATAGTAAGATTGCCGTATCATGCAAAAACTTTAAAAGAAATAGGAAAAACAAACGCCGAATGCATATATAGAGGCGAGATAGCTTATAAAATAGACAGATTTATGAAAGAACATAAAGGTTATTTGTCTAAAGACGATTTAAACGATTATTATCCTCAATGGGTTGAGCCGATAAAAACGAATTATAGAGGATATGACATTTACGAGATTCCTCCGAACGGACATGGCATAACGGTTTTGATGGCGCTTAATATACTTGAAAATTTTGAAGATTCGAATCTGCATTTTCAAATAGAATCTCTTAAACTTGCATTTGCCGATTCAAAAAAATATGTCGCTGATATTAATTATATGCGAACTTCTATAGAAGAGATGCTTTCAAAAGAATATTCCCAAAAAAGAGCTAAATTAATATCAAAAAATACCGTATTAAAACCTAAAGAACATATATTTTCTTCGGGAGACACGGTTTATTTGGCTACTGCGGACAGAGACGGAAATACGGTTTCTTTTATTCAAAGCAATTATACGGCATTCGGTTCGGGCATAGTTATTCCTAAAACGGGAATAGCCTTGCATAACAGGGGAGCTAATTTTTCATTGGATAAAACTTCCGATAATTTTATAGCGCCGCGTAAAAAACCATATCATACGATAATACCGGGATTTTTATGTAAGGATGGCAAGCCAATCGGAGCTTTTGGAGTTATGGGAGCTTTTATGCAACCGCAGGGACATTTGCAGATATTAACGAATATGATAGACGAAAATCTTAATCCGCAGACTTCGTTGGATAAACCAAGATGGCAATGGATTAAAGATAAAACAATAGAAATAGAGCATAATTTTGACAATAAAAAAGCGAAAGAACTCGAAAAATTGGGGCATAAAATAATAAGAAAAAAGGATAAAAATTATTTTGGATATTTCGGAAGAGGGCAGATAGTTTTTAGAAATGAAAATAATATTTTATACGGAGCATGCGAGCCGAGAACGGATTCGGGAATTTCCGTATTTTGATTTTAAATTTGATTAAAAAATAATTATTAAAAAATATAATAATAAATTAAAAGAGGCAGAATTATGAAACAATTTGTAAAAAAAACATTTATAAAAAAATTAAAATACTTTTTTAGCGTAATAGTTATTATAACAGTTTTACTTTCTAATATCTTAAACGCTCAAACAATGAATTATGAATTGCCGAAAAACGCATTCAATTTTATGTATTTTATATTTCCTGATTTTCAAATAGACAATATATCTTTGGAAAACGATATATACAAAGTAGAACTTTTAAACGAAGCTACAATTTTGTTTGATGGATACGGAGATTGGGTAAAAATAGACAGTTCTTTTGACCCAATTCCCGAAGATGTTTTTCCAAAAAAAGTTTTCAATTCTATAAGCCAAAAGTTTAAAAATCCTAAAATAGTTCATGCCAATAAATACGATAAAATATATAAAGAATTATTATATGAAGTGATTATATACGACAAATACGACATATTTGCGATTTATATAAAAGAAGATGGCGAAGTGTTGGATATGCATTTTTTAAAGTCTATGTAATGTGAAAAATCTTAATAATTTAAAGAACAGAAAAGAATAAAAAAAATAAAAAAGTTTAATCGTATTATACCGATAAATAAAATAAAGTTTTGTTATAATGTATAATAAATACAAAAAATAAAAAATATAATAAATTAATTAATGATTATGAAGAAAATATTTTTATTATTTTTAATATTCTGTCTGACAGTTTATTCTCAAGTAAACGATTTAGTTGTATTAAATACGAATTCATATCGTTCTTCGATAAATGAAAATAAATTAGAGCCCGCTTGGGTTTATATAGGCGAGGCTAAAAGAGCAATAAATAATGGCGACACATCCTACGCTTTATATTTAATGAATAAAACTTTAATGCATTATCCCGATAATGCGGACGCTCATTATTATTTGGGATTAATATACGAAACGGAAGCCGGAGACCCGGCGCAACAGGGCGGAGCTGCAAGTTATAGATTGGCTGTGGAAGAATATAAAAAAGCCATTCGGTTAAAAACGAATTTTAATGTTCCCGCGTATAAATTGGATGCGTATTTTAGTTTGCTTCATATTTACGAAAAATTAATAGACGAAGAAAATTATTCTGCTACAGAAAATGAAATTATAAATATTGCCGAAACGACTCTCGATAGACTCGAAAGAGGAAGAATATATTTCAAATTGGCTGAACTCTACGATAATAAAAACAGAAATTCCATAGCGATAGATTATTACAGACAATCTTATTTAAGCGGATACAGACAAAAATTATCTTTATTTAGAATATCGATAATATACAGAAAAATGCGAAGTTATACGCAGGAGAAAGAATATTTACTTCTTGCAAATAAATACGAATTTGCAAATGACGAACCTTCAAATTATGAAGTTCAAAAGTCGATAGTTCAGAGACTCGAAGCTTTGAAAAATGTCCGAATACCTAAAAAATTAAATTAATAAAAATAATTTCAAGTAAATTTTTAAATTATATTTTTCAGTTTAATATATTTTTCGATTTAAATTATAGACAAAAAAATTCTCATAATGACGATAAAAAATTATTGCCATTATGAGATGTAGTCGAGCAATTTTATATAAAAACTATGATTTTTTACTGTCTTCCAATAAAACTTGTGGATATTTCATTTCGTAATAATAAATAAAATCTTCCAATTTCTCTTTGTATTTTTCTTTCCATTTGGCGTCATTGTATAAAGATTTATAAATATTTTGCAAAGGATATATCGCTCCGTATTTCTTATCGCTGGTATGACTGAAACCTGTATTATGCAATATTTCATGAAATACAACTGCCGATAAATAAGGTTCTTCTGGATAATATCCTTTCGTCCAATTTTGAGCTGCAGGAAAAGCTATCCACCAAGTTTCTAGTTTGTAATTATCGGATGAACAATATATAGAAGGACCCAAAACTCCTCTTGCTGCGGACTTTCTAGGGTCAATACTGGATTTTCTTATAACAACATTATATTTTCTATTTTT
>CAZRYV010000007.1:0-7850 GCA_964604385.1 uncultured Brachyspira sp. | reverse complement strand
ATTAAACTTCCTTGACGCCAATCTCTACTTATAAGATAGCAAAATATAAAAAATAGTCAAGCATTTTTTATTAAAAAATATCGAATTTTGCTTGACTTCTAATAAAAAATTGTTAAACTGTATTCAAGGTTGTAAACCAACTTTAATATTTAAGGGGGCTTGTTATGAAACATAGCATAAGTAAAGCAAATGCTATCTTAATTCTAACGATAGCAATTATAGTAGTTGCAGGATTTATTTCTTGCAGTAGCGAAGGTTTAACAGGAGGCGGCAACTATACTCAAACGGGCGGTGGCGGAATTACCGTTAACCCAGATATTCCAATTATACCCGATTTCCCGGACACTCCGATTACGCCCGATACTCCGGATACGCCAACAACTCCGGATATTCCGACTATACCTGATACTCCGTCAACCGATGACGGAGAGATAATTCCCGCAACAGGTTTACCTCGTGGAACTTATAGAACCGTATTCGCTCCGTTTACAGGTTCTAAAAATTATTATGATGTGTCTTTTGCCGATACCAATACTTTGACGAAACTTTGGAAAGCTATAGTCGGCAGAAAGCAGTTTAGCGATGGCACAAGGATGTATATTAAAACCCGTGAAGCCGATTTGTTATTCGATGCGGATTATAATATCCGTTGGAGCAAGAGACCTAATGTAGTTTTGAAATGGTTTAAGGGCGGAGCTATAATGCAAATCAAAAAGGGATTAAACGGACCCGACACTCCTAAAAATTATGACGCTCAAGGCGGACGAATGGTGGGAACTTATGCCGTGATGGGACTTTATACTTACGGTTATGATTTAGCCGAAGTTAAAGGATGGGGTTCATACGCAAGCGATGTGTTAAATGAATTCTTCGGTTTTTACAATGGAAATATGTGGTTTCAATATAAGGGCAGAATGGAATTGATATGTCTCAATTTTGGTTTAACTCTAAATGTCGATACGGGAACTTACTATCCTTATGTTAATCATCATGGCTACGGTTTACAAATGTATTATGACCCGGGCAACGGCAATTTCGATAATAGTCAATGGAACGGCTATGGATATGTGGACGGCAGAGGAGATAAAATCTACAATATATTGGGCAACACTCCCGAAAGATATATACCGATTATGAAACCTAACGACATTTATGCAAGAGGTTTCCGCTGGGCTGCCAAAACATATAGAGGTGAAGATGTAAGATAAAAACATTAATAATTAGTTTAAGGGGTTTCGTTTATGCGGAGCTCCTTAATTTTTTAACAAATAAAAAGATTAAGAATTTAAATATTGATATTTATGAAAATTTTGTATTATTTCGTAATATTAAACAGCATAAGTTCAAAACGAGTCTTGAAAATATTATTTGGGACACTTACGCTTAAAGTATTTAAATGCGATATTTGAGATATTATGTTTACTATTTCGGATAAAGAAAATAATTTTAAAGCATTCTTTTTTTTAGTTAAAATAAATACAGGAATCTTCGTTATTTTGCTTATATCATTTAAAGCCGTTTGAGGCGGAAATATCTTCATGTAATATAACGCTATAAAGTTATTCATCATAAGAGCGAGAGAACTTGAAGCTTCTTGGTCTAATCTATTTATCATGCTAAAACATTTATTTCTGTTCCTTTCAAAAACGGCGTCCAAAAAATCAAATATATTTTTATTTTTGGATATATATGTAAAATCCATAATGTCTTCGATATTTAAATATTCTTTATCGTTATAATTGCAAATTTTATCAAGTTCCGAATAGAGAGAATTATAATCCAAATTTATATTATTTATCAAGTATTCTATCGCTTCGCTTGAAATTTTTTTACCATTTTTTTGAATATATGAGTTTATCAGTCCTCTAAAATCTTTTTCGTCAGGCAGCGGAAAATTAATAAAATGCAGATAATTTATATTGTTTTTCTTTGAAAAATATTTATATAGAGAATCTTCTTCCAAAGCGTTTTCTGTTTCGAGTATCACTATAGAAGATTTTGACGGATTCGAACAATAATCTATAAAATCATCTTGAAAATTATTATACTTATATATTACTATTACTCTGACTTTAGAACCCAAAGGAGGAGTGTCGGCAATCTCCAAAGGCGAATAACCCATAGCGTCATTTTTATCGTAGAATACATTATAATTCATTTCACTTTCTCCTTCGTCTTTGAAAACGGAAGAATGCATAGCGGCTATAAAAGTCTTTTTAAATAATCTTTCTTTACCCGTTAAAATATACACGCCAAATTTGATATTTTCTTTAATATAATTATCTTTTAAGTTTTAGAAATCCAATTCATTTTTTATAGAAATAGCGTTTGTCATATAATTTATAATTAATTAATTTTTTTTATTTTATCTTATCTACAAATACCCTTATCTCTATTTTGCATTCGTCATGCACATCTAATTTTACTTTTTTTACAACCGCATTAACTCTATGATTTTTGTCGTCCATTTTATACGAAATTAAAGGAGAGATAATATCGGGGACATATCCTAATTTTATCATATCTCTGTCGTATACCGCTACGGCAAATTGGTCGTATGGATAACTCGTATCTTGTATAAGATTTATAGGTTCGTTTTTAGATAAGAATTCTATTATCTCTTTTCCGTTATTATATTTATAATCCGACACGAAAAAATCTATATAATGTCTTTTCGTTTTATAATCATTATTAATGATGACTCTTCTAAAACTATCTGCCTGACTTATTATTTTTATGGCATGCTTCGTTATATTATCGCTTTTAGTATACAAAATTAGCCCCGTAATATTTGTTTTATATTGTTTATTTTATTGTTTTATAATAAAGAATTTTACTTTAAATCGAATTTTCTGTCAAGCGATTATTAAATAAAAATGCAAAAAAATAAAAAAAGAATAAAAAATATTAGAAAAAATATTAAAAAATATTTACAGATTATAAAACGATAATAAAAAATTAATTTAAAATTCAAATCATTTATTTAAATAATTGAGTTATATCGTTTATGGTTATAAATATCGCAAGAGTTATTAAAAATGCCGCTCCAATCGTCTGTATTTTGATTAATACTTTTTTATCTAGAGGTTTTCTCATTATTAATTCTAACAAACAAAATATTATCATACCTCCGTCTACAACGGGTAGAGGAAGAAGATTCATTAAAAACAGTATAAGGCTTATCGTAGCCGTAAAAGAAAGTATGGTTTTTAATCTGTATTCTGCGCTAACCGATATTACTTGCGATGAAATTTGAATTATTCTAACGGGTCCTCCCAAATTTTCCCGTAAAGATAATTTTCCCGTAAAAAGCAATTTCAAACCGTTTATATAAGAAGAAATATAATTTCCGCTTTCTTTAAACGCTTCGGAAATTGATTTTGGAAAAGAAACTCCCTCGACTCTTTCGATTTTCATAGGAGTGCTTTCAAATTCTACTCCCAAACTTCCGTAAGTTCCTATCGTCTTTGAATTAACGGGTTTCGGCATAGCCTCTCTGATTATCTCTTCTCCGTTTCTCATTATCGTAATATTTATTTTTTGCGAAGGATTATCCATTATTATCGGTCTAAAATCCGCTATATTATTTGCATGAATTCCGTTTATCGCTATGATTTTATCTCCGATTTTTAATTCCGCCTCTTCCGCAGCCGAACCTGCAACTATATTTTTTATAATAAGGTCATCTCCGAAATATAAACCGAGCGCTCTCTCTCCGCTTAAAGCCTTTAACATCTCTACCGAAGGAATCGATATATTTACGCTTTCGCCTTTTCTATCTAATGTAAAAATTATTTCACTTGCGCCTTTTTGAATCGTCTCTTCGTTTATAGTTTTCAAAACATCGTTGTCGGATTCTATTTTGTTTCCGTTTATTTCCGTAATAGTATCTCCGCTTTCTATTCCGTATTCGTATGCCAAAGTAATTCCCTGTTTAGTATGCATATATTTTCCGTCTCTGAAAACCGAAACCGTAGGAGAATATAATTCTATCATAGAAGGAATAGAAACCAATATGATAAGCAATATAAACGCAAATAGATAATTAAAAAATGGTCCGGCAAAATAAACTATTATTCGTTTTAACGGAGATATATTTAAAAAATCGTTTTCCTCAACTTCTTTTTTTGCATATAGAGTTTTTGATAAAGTTTTCGAATTTTCTTCATCTTCGGTTTCTTCGGGAATCTCACCTTTAAATTTGCAATAGCCTCCGAAAGGAAAAGCCGACAATCTAAAATCGATTCCGTTTATTTCTTTTCTAAATATTATCGGACCGAAACCTATAGAAAATGCTTCGGCTTTAATTCCGACAGCAAGCCCCGCTAGCAAATGTCCCATTTCATGAACGAATACCAATATACTAAGAAGTATAATTCCTAAAATCCAAGTCAAAATTGAACCTCCATAAATCTTTATAGGTAATAATTATCAATAAAAAATATATTTAAAACAAATTTATTTCAATAGTTTGCTTTATTATTTGGGAACTTTTTTAATTATAATTCGTCTAAATAATAAATAGTTTTGAAGTAATGGCTGGATTAATTATGATGAAAAAAATATTTTATATTTTTATAATATTTTCAATGTCGTTTTTGTCGGTTTATGGGCAGCCTCCGCCTCCGAGACCCGAAAAAAAACCGCCTGTTCATGTTAAGAAATTGGGACCGGACGCTTTTCATTTTTTTAGAAGAGCGGGAATAATTCTATCTCCCGAGCAAACAAACAGAATATATGAAATATCGATGCAATTTGTAGCGGACGAGAAGCCTATGAGGGAAGAGATTGAAAAGATAGATTTTGAGATAAAAACCGAGCTTATGAAAGATAATCCGAATAGAAATATATTAAGGGCTTTGATAGAGAGAAAAAAAGAAATCGAAGTCGAAAAAGACTGCTTGATTATGTTTAGAGATTTGGATATAATAGCGGTTCTTACTCCCGAGCAGAGAGTTAGACTAAATCAACATAGAAAAAAGTAATGTATCTTTATAATAGGGATATAATTATGAACGGTGCGGAAATGATTTATGAAGACAATATAGAAGCTTTTAAATCCTCGAACGAAGAAGCGTATAAAGAGCTGATGGCTAATTATAAAAAGCCTTTGGTTAATTTGGTTTATTCTATTATTTCAAATTATGACGAGGCGGAAGAGATAGTTCAGGATGTCTTTGTAAGGTTTTATTTGAAAAGAGATAGTTTTGAAGGCAGGTCAAAAATTTATACTTGGCTTTACAGGGTTTCTTTTAACAGAGCCGTAGATTATATAAGAAAAAAAGAGAGAGAAAAGAAATATAGACTCAAAGAATATAGAAATTTCGAGATGCAGGAATCCAATGACGATAATAGTATAAATAAAATTATATTGACGGAATCTTTGGCAAAATTGGAAGATAATTTTCGTATTCCTCTAATTATGTCGGAATATGAAAATTATTCTTACGAGGAAATTGCCGAAAAACTTGATTTGCCCGTTAATACCATTAGAACGAGAATTTTTAGAGCAAGAAAAAAACTTCTATCTATAATGAAAAAAATGGGGGTAAGTTTATGAAAAATCATGAACATTACGAAATGCTTATAAGCAGATATAAAGACAAGGATTTAAACTATGACGAAATAATTGAAATGAATAAACATTTGGAATCCTGCGAACCTTGTAGAAAATTTATGAAAGATATAGATTCTATTTCCGCAATGTTATTAGGAAATAAATCTATAATAGTTAATAAAGTTAAGCGTAAAATTTATCCTTATATTATTTCTATGGCGGCGGCTATTTTAATATTTGTCGGAGTCGGAGTGATATTAAACTACAATATTAAAAATAATAACGAATTAATAGTTTCAAATATAAATACTCCCGCAGTTTCCCAAGATATTGACGGAGACGGATATGCGGAGTATATTCCTTTATCGAGATATTTTAGCGACTATTCGGAATATGATGGCGATAATGAAGAAATGGTTATATTATCATCTTATATGTATTATGTTGGGCAAGATTAATTTTTAAATTATTTTTTTAAATTATAATTAAGTTTTTAAATTATTTTAAATTTTAGTTTTGCTTGGAATTCCAAAAGGTATTCTCAATTTTACTATTGTTCCCGCTCCTTCTGAACTATCTATATTTATAGTCCCTTGCATAGTTTCAAGCAAATCTTTAACTACCGATAGCCCGATTCCGATTCCTCCGTATTCTCTTTCAAATCTCGAATCGCCCTGATAAAATGGAATGAATATTTTTTTTAATTGTTTGGGCTTAATTCCTTTGCCCGTGTCTTTTACCGTTATTTCTATTTCATTCGGTATTATATTTTTCATAGAATGATAATTAAATAAATCGGGTGAAAAATCTAAATTCTTTTTTTCTATCATATCGGGAATTCTTACATGAATAAAAATGCTGCCCGCTTTTGTGAATTTAAATGCATTCGATATTATTCCTTCCATTATGAGTTTAAATCTTTCAATATAACCGATTAAAATAATGCAATTTTTTTCTACTTCGATTTTCGTATCGATGTCTTTAGGATATATCGATTTATATCCTTCCACTATTAAATTTAATTCTTCTTCGATATTAAACTCTGATAAATATTTTGCATCCTCATCGTCTTTAATTGTAATTTGTATTAAGTTATTGTTAGTTTCATAAAGTTTTTTTACGCTTCTTGAAATTACATTAATCGCCTCTTCTTTTTTCTCTTCGTTTAGACTTTTCTTTTTAAGCAAATTGATATATCCCATTATTTCGGTAAAAGGATGTCTAAGTTCATGAGTTACAGTTGCTTTGAACTCTCTTATAAGTTTATTGTAATAGTCGGCATTTTTCTTAAGCGAATTAATTTCGTTCATAAGCGATTTTAATCTTCTTTGCAAAATTAAATTATGTTTTCTTTGATGTTCGTAAAGAAGCGAAAAATATAATCTATTAAGCCCGATTTCTGTTCCCGCATTTTTTATTATTCCCTCTTTGCACCATTTCATAGCTTCGTTAAATTGCACAAAAAAATGTTCTATAGTCTCCTCCATAACAGAACCGTCCGTTTTTGGCTTTTTTTTTGGCTCTATTCCCGTTATATCGCAGGTGGCGATGTTTATTCTTTCCGTTATTATTCCCGAAGAACTGTAATAATTATGTCCCAATACATTGACATTTTTCAAAGGGACGCTGTAGCCCGTTTCTTCCTCCAATTCTCTTTGAGCGCATTTCTTTATTCCATGTTGTTCGTCTTTAGCGTTCATTTCTTCTTCTTCGAGCATACCTGCGGGAAACTCTAAAAAATTTATTATATTCTCGTCTATATCTTCCGCTTTTTTATCCGTCATTACCTTTTCTCTATAGTAAACCACGGGACGAAAATTGCTTATCATTAAAACATGAAGCTGATTTTCAATATAGGAATAAGGAACTATTATAACGGCATCTCGTCCTTTTCTGTTTATAATGTCGCAATTATATTCTCTTGAAAAAGTGCCATCTTCGTATTCGTTTATCGCTATAAATCTTTCCAAATTAACAAATCCCGTATTTAATTCAATTGGCGGAGATTTATGAAAAAATTTCGCATCCTTTATTTTTTTTATATTCTTTTTTTTAGCGCCGCTCATATTATTAAAATTATAATCCTAATATTTTTTTATTTTTTTTATAAGAGTTATAGAATTTCCCGTTTCGTTATATTTTATATCGTCGAAGTAGGATTTCATCATCATCATTCCTCTTCCGCAGTTTCTCATAAAATCTTCTTTTATTATTTTTTACATTTCATTTTGAGTTTTAAATACCTAGCCTTCTTCTTTAACGGATAAAATTAAACAATTAAATTCTATTATTT
>CAZRYV010000006.1:7424-26341 GCA_964604385.1 uncultured Brachyspira sp. | reverse complement strand
AATTCCTATTTGAGGCAAATCTATAATACATGTGCCTCTCGTCATAGCCACATCCCAAGTATGTCCTTTTTCAAAGAAATAAAAAATAGGTTCTTCAAAATTTAAAGCGTCATCCTTTCTTTTTATATATCCCGTATTTGAACTTGTCCAATTATACGGATGAGTGCAAAACAAAAGATATTTATTTCCGTTATAACTGTCGTATACAAA
Organism: uncultured Brachyspira sp.; assembly: GCA_964604385.1. Classification (GTDB taxonomy): domain Bacteria; phylum Spirochaetota; class Brachyspiria; order Brachyspirales; family Brachyspiraceae; genus Brachyspira. The sequence continues at coordinate 26,131 of CAZRYV010000006.1, read as the reverse complement.
AGGGTCTTTTAAATGTATAAATCTTGAATCCGTTCCTTTTATTAATTTTTTTATATTAGACGGATTCAAATTTTCAATTTTATCCGCTACTATGACATCAATATCCCAAACGCCCGTTCCGGGTTTCAAAAATTCCTTAAGATGTTCGGGATACTTATTTTCAGATTTTTCCGAAGATATATACAATTCTACTGTAGAATTGGATTTATTGAATCTTAAAGCCGTTCCTTCTATCGATAAAACGCCATTTGGCAGTTCTTTTTTATATATGCTTTTTATTTTTTCCCAATTATTTCCTTTGTCGGAAGATTTAAATATTGCAAGCTCGGCGCCCCTATCTCCTAAATCAAGTCCCGTTCTAGAATCGCCCGAATTCCTAAACCTTCCCGAAACATAAAGATTTCCAGATTCATCTTCTACCATATTGCCTCCGCCAAACCAATACCCTTCTTCGGCAAATACGGGAACTATAATTTTTGCTTTATTTTCGTCTATTAATTTTAGAGAAAATTCCATTAATTTGTTTTCTAGATAATTCATAACCGCTTCCTCAATATTTAACATAATATATTTATAGACTTTCTAATTAAAACTTTACTCGTTATAAAATGTAAAATTCGGCGATAAAAATCATTAAAGAAAGAATTATAAAAAATTATAAAAATTATTAAAAAAAAAATTAAAAATAGTGTTGACATTTATATTAACATAATATATTATTATGTTAATATATTTATGTTAATTATACGATTTGGAGATTTGTATGTTCCCTATTCTTAACTTTGCATTAATGTTTATAATTCCAATTATAGTCGTGAGTATCGCCAAGATTATTGATAATAAAAGAAATTCCAATATGGGAAATTTCGACAATATCTTTGAAGAAAGAAAAGCCGCTTTAGACGGAATAGTTGAAGAAAAAATTTCTGAAGTGCGAGATAACGCTATAGGTTTGGAAATTGCCGTTAAAAAAGCGGGATTTATAAGCAAATCTATGGAAGAAGATTTAGCCAAAATCAATAATAAAATAGAATCGTATAAAGATTATAAAGCTGCCGTATCCCAATATCAGGAACAGGTTGATTCTTTGGAAGAAGCCTATTTGGATATATTAAATAAAGTCGACACGGTTTTGAAAGAAAGAAACACTATAGAAAAAACTTATAAAAGAATATCCGATGTAAAAACCAAAATGATAGAATTGGAAAAAAATGTTTCTTCGGTTCAAGATAAACTAATAGAATCTTACAATTCCAAATTAAACGATTTTGAATCTGAATTATATAAAAGATTCGATTCTCTTACATCTAACCTACTCGCCCGAGACGCTCATTATACCGATATGGCGGAACAAGAGAAAGAAAAAATTTCCGCATTAACCGAAGAGTTTAAACTTCATGTTGCAAAAAAAGAAGAATTATTTACAAATCAGCTTACTCAACTCGCCGAAAGAACGGCAAGAAATAATATAGAACAATTAGCGGAACTATTTGAAAAAAGCAGAGAAGAACTTGTCAATAAATATTCTTCGTTTGCAGAAGAGATTGATTTTAAATCAAAAGGCATAGAAGAAAGATACGAAACTTTAAGCCAATCGAAAGACGGACTTGAAAACGAATTGATTAATTTAAGAGATACTATTCATGATAGATTAAGCTCTATAACAGAATCTACCGTTTTAGAGCTTAAAGACGAAATGGAAAAAACTAAAGAAATTTTATACGCTTCTTTAAAAGAAGGACTCGAAAAGATAACTCAAGATAAAGAAGAGTTTTTAGAATCTATAGAGCAAAAAGCTGTTTATTTGGAAAAATCTATAGACGATATAAAGGATAAAGCGGATTTTATTTCGGAAGATTATGCAAAAAGAACGAGTCAATTAGACTCCGACTTTATCGCGTTTAAAGACGATATAAACAGAAGATTATTAACCGAAGTCGAAATTTTTTCAAATAATATAAGAGATGTCCTTGAAAATGAAAATGACGGAGTGATAACTCTTTATAGAAATAAAACCAAAGAATTGTCCGATTTGATTATGGCATTGGACGGCATGAGCGAAGAGACTTTGCTTAAAGCGGAAAGCAGATTCGAAGAGATTTCAAACGATATAGAAAAATTGAAAAACGATATACTTTCAAAAACGCAAGATGATATGGAGTATTCTATAGATAATGCGAGAGGTTCTTTAATAGCCGAAATAAATGAACTTAGAGCGGATGTGGAAGGCGAGACTAATTTATTGAGAGAAAAAATAGACGAAATACATTATCAGACTTCGGAATTTTCTTCTATATTAAGCAATAAACAAGAAGAGATATTGGATTCTTTAAGTTTGGAAAAAGAATATTTATATAAGGATTTGGAAGCTCAAGCGAATACCAAAATGCAGGAGTTGGAAAATCAATATAATTATATAAGAGATAATTTGGAAGTAAAAATAGACGATTATATCAAAAATACCGCATCTAATTTGGACGATATGGATAATAAATTGTCCGCATTGAAAGAAAAATATAATAAAGAATTTGACACTATAGAAAAATTAAGCATAGAGACGGAAACTAATATTAAAGAGAATATAGAAAAGAAAATAGAATTATTGGAAAAATCTTCTTCTGATATAAAAGATTTAATAGATAGTTCAAATGAAAAATTGGAAAACGGAATAAAAAGCGCAGAAGATAATATTAACGATATAAAAAATAATTTAACTCAATACGGCGATTCGTATATAAATAATTTAACTAATCAATTAAAAGAATTAATTGAAAATTACGAAAAAACTAAAATGAAATCCATAGCCGAAAGCGTTGATAATGTCCGCAAATCGGTAGAAGAAAGCGAGAGAAAACATAGCGATATAATCAATAATTTGGAATATTCTTTGGACGAATTTAAAAATAAGGTTAATAATATAGTTGATGATAATATCAAATACAGCGAAGAAAATAAAAAGAATATAGTCGATACGCTACATAACGAATTGATTAAAGCTACCGAATCTTTTGAAACTCTTTTAAATAGCAAAAGAGACGGCATGAATAAAATTAAAGACGAACTTGAAAATATTATGCATAGAGCGGAGATTGGAAAGGAATCTTTTGAAAAAACTATAAACGGCGTTTACGAAAAAGCAGACAGCAAAGAGAAAGAATTAATCTCCGATATAGAAAATAAATATAACAATTTGGGCGAGAAAATAGACATTTTATTTGACGAAAAGAAAAACGATTTGAATAATATGAGCGCAAAATATCGCTCTATGATAGAAAATGCTTTTGGAGAATTGAAAGAAGAATACGAAGAATTAGAACATCATTCTAATTTAATTACGGACGAATATAAAGTTCGTATGGATACTTTGGCTATGAAGTTAAACGAAATTTCTTCAAGTGTCGACAGTATGAAATATACTATAGATAATAAAATTGATTATATAGACGGTTATGTTAATGATATAAAAGAAAATATTGATTATAAAGCCAAAGATATAAATAATTTTATTGACGATAAAAAAGAATTTATAGAAAATAAGGCAAATAATATATTTAACGACGCAGAAAAAGGAATAAATAACAGAGTAAACGCTCTTAAGGAATTAATAGAATCCGCAGTAGAAAAATATAGAGAAGAGATAAGCTCGATAGAAACTTATAGACTCGAAGAAAATCAAAATATAATGGAAGAAGCGGAAAATATAGGAATTCAAATAAGGGAAGATTATGAAGAATATATTAACGCTCTTCAAGAATTATATAATAATGAAAAATCTTCTTTAAGCGATTATGCAAATCAATTAAAAGAAGAGATAGAAAAAGATAGAGAAGAATCCGAAGCGAAACATTTGGAAAGCGAAACTAATTATATAAACGAATATCTTAATAAAACTTCTTCAAAGATAGACGAAAAAGTCAACGGTTTAAATCAAACTTTAAATGATTCTTTTAATACATTGTATAAAGGAGTAAACGATTTAGTAGAGCGGGCGCGGTTGATGTATAACGAGAGTTTATCTGCGTCGTTAGAGGAAGTGAAGCGTTATACGGAGGATTTGGTATCAAGTAAGGTGGAGTCGTCTAGTGCGTCAATAATTTCGTCTATGAGTTCTTTGCGTGAAGAGTTATCTTTGTTGCGGGAGAATATGGATATTAGGATACAGGAGCAGGCGGATAATTTATTATCTAATAACGAGAGCGTATTATCGATATTTGCTGATTATGACAAGAAGCTCAAATACATAGACGAGTTATCGGTTTTGATAGACGGAATTAAGGTTGATTTAAGTAATGAGATAGAGTATTTGAAGGAAGGTTTATCATTTAGGGATGGTGAGATAGACAAGGCGATAGAGTCAATAAAGTCTTCGTTGTTAGAGCGAGATGAGTTAGTGAAGTTGCATGATAGCGAGAAGGAATTGTTGTCGAATCAGATAGAGGATTTGCGCGAGGAGTTGGAGTTATTGAAGAGTCAATCTTTGCGAGCGAATGAGATAGAGCTTCCTAGTTTGTTGGATAAGGAGCGGGAGAAGTTAGAGGGATTATTTGAGGATTTTTCTAGCAGTTTGTTGAGTCGAGTATCGGCTAGTGAGAGCGATATAAGTTATATAAGGCATCATTTATCGGAGGGCAAGGATAATTTACTATCTCAAGTTGAGTTATTGCGAGGGGAGGTTGAAGCGATAAGGGGCGACAATCGAGTAGAATTATTAAGCGAAGATAAGGTAAAGTTGGAGAGTTCTTTGAAATCTTTGCGGGAAGATTTTGTGAAGGTAGAGGGCTTGGAGTCTAGTTTTTTAGAGTTGCGAGAGAAGTTAGACGGTATAGGTGGGGATTTGCGTTTGGATATAGAGAGTTTATCGGAGCGGTTGAAGTATTTTAGCGAGAATATAGAAGCTAGATTAGAGAATGATTCATCCGAATTATATAGTGATATGGAGAGTTTGAATAAAGATTTTGTTGAGGTTAGAGATAATTTATTGAGTTCTATAGAGCGGGCAGGCGTATTAGAGTCTAGGGTGGATTCTATATTTAAGGATTTAGGAGTAGAGAATAAAGATTTTCGTGATAGGTTGGAGAAACGCATAGCGCATTTTGAGGATATATGGTCTGACAGTCGTAAGTTGAGGAGTATGTTTAATGACGAGATACGGGCGGAGGTTGTTAGCTTACGCGAAGAGGCGGAAGTTAAGTTTGACAGTTATATTTCGGATTTGAAAGATAGGCTTGATAAGATAGAGGAAGGTATAGCCGATTGGAAGGAAGGTAAATTAGACGAATTATTGTCGCAATTAAATGAAGCTAGGGATAGTATAGAGGGTTTCATATCAAGTTCTGAAGATAAGAAGGACGAGTTTTTATCTGCGATGTTGAAGCGTATAGAAGATAGGGAGTCGGAGATATATTCTCGTATGGACGGTAATATAGCTGGTAGGATATCTGAAATAGAGTCTAAGTTGAGCGAGGTATCGGGAAGATTAAATGCCGAGTTGGAGCATAATTTAGAGAATATTAATAGGAGTATTTCTGAAGCGGAAGTTGGAATAAATGGAAGGGTGAATGAGCTTAAGGGTTTAATAGAGTCTTCTGTTGAGAAGTATCGTGCGGAGGTTAATGATAGAGCGAATGAGAAGGAGTTGTTATCTTCTGATATAGAGGCATTATCGGAGAAGATACGGGCAGGTTATGAAGAATATTCTGTTAAGTTAGAGGAATTATATAAGGTTGCTAGTTTAGAATTGGAAGATAGGCTTCGAGGTATACGGGAGGAGTTGGAAAGAATTAGGAATGATGCGGAGGTTCGTGTTATATCGGAGGAGAAGGATTATATAGAGGAATATTTAGCTAGTTATAGTAATAAGATAGAGGAGCGTTTAACTGGAGAGTTAGATTTATTGGAAGAGCGACGCAAGGAATTGGAGGATATGATAGAGGAGTCGTTTAATACTTTGCATACTGATTTGTCTGTGGCGTTAGAGAAGTTGGAGGCATCATCTAGTTTTGAAGGTATGATATCCGAAGAGCGAGTTAAGGAGTTATATGGCAAAGTAGACGAGAAGATAATAAACATAGAAGAAAAATATAATGATTTAGTAGAGCGGGCGCGGTTGATGTATAACGAGAGTTTATCTGCGTCGTTAGAGGAAGTGAAGCGTTATACGGAGGATTTGGTATCAAGTAAGGTGGAGTCGTCTAGTGCGTCAATAATTTCGTCTATGAGTTCTTTGCGTGAAGAGTTATCTTTGTTGCGGGAGAATATGGATATTAGGATACAGGAGCAGGCGGATAATTTATTATCTAATAACGAGAGCGTATTATCGATATTTGCTGATTATGACAAGAAGCTCAAATACATAGACGAGTTATCGGTTTTGATAGACGGAATTAAGGTTGATTTAAGTAATGAGATAGAGTATTTGAAGGAAGGTTTATCATTTAGGGATGGTGAGATAGACAAGGCGATAGAGTCAATAAAGTCTTCGTTGTTAGAGCGAGATGAGTTAGTGAAGTTGCATGATAGCGAGAAGGAATTGTTGTCGAATCAGATAGAGGATTTGCGCGAGGAGTTGGAGTTATTGAAGAGTCAATCTTTGCGAGCGAATGAGATAGAGCTTCCTAGTTTGTTGGATAAGGAGCGGGAGAAGTTAGAGGGATTATTTGAGGATTTTTCTAGCAGTTTGTTGAGTCGAGTATCGGCTAGTGAGAGCGATATAAGTTATATAAGGCATCATTTATCGGAGGGCAAGGATAATTTACTATCTCAAGTTGAGTTATTGCGAGGGGAGGTTGAAGCGATAAGGGGCGACAATCGAGTAGAATTATTAAGCGAAGATAAGGTAAAGTTGGAGAGTTCTTTGAAATCTTTGCGGGAAGATTTTGTGAAGGTAGAGGGCTTGGAGTCTAGTTTTTTAGAGTTGCGAGAGAAGTTAGACGGTATAGGTGGGGATTTGCGTTTGGATATAGAGAGTTTATCGGAGCGGTTGAAGTATTTTAGCGAGAATATAGAAGCTAGATTAGAGAATGATTCATCCGAATTATATAGTGATATGGAGAGTTTGAATAAAGATTTTGTTGAGGTTAGAGATAATTTATTGAGTTCTATAGAGCGGGCAGGCGTATTAGAGTCTAGGGTGGATTCTATATTTAAGGATTTAGGAGTAGAGAATAAAGATTTTCGTGATAGGTTGGAGAAACGCATAGCGCATTTTGAGGATATATGGTCTGACAGTCGTAAGTTGAGGAGTATGTTTAATGACGAGATACGGGCGGAGGTTGTTAGCTTACGCGAAGAGGCGGAAGTTAAGTTTGACAGTTATATTTCGGATTTGAAAGATAGGCTTGATAAGATAGAGGAAGGTATAGCCGATTGGAAGGAAGGTAAATTAGACGAATTATTGTCGCAATTAAATGAAGCTAGGGATAGTATAGAGGGTTTCATATCAAGTTCTGAAGATAAGAAGGACGAGTTTTTATCTGCGATGTTGAAGCGTATAGAAGATAGGGAGTCGGAGATATATTCTCGTATGGACGGTAATATAGCTGGTAGGATATCTGAAATAGAGTCTAAGTTGAGCGAGGTATCGGGAAGATTAAATGCCGAGTTGGAGCATAATTTAGAGAATATTAATAGGAGTATTTCTGAAGCGGAAGTTGGAATAAATGGAAGGGTGAATGAGCTTAAGGGTTTAATAGAGTCTTCTGTTGAGAAGTATCGTGCGGAGGTTAATGATAGAGCGAATGAGAAGGAGTTGTTATCTTCTGATATAGAGGCATTATCGGAGAAGATACGGGCAGGTTATGAAGAATATTCTGTTAAGTTAGAGGAATTATATAAGGTTGCTAGTTTAGAATTGGAAGATAGGCTTCGAGGTATACGGGAGGAGTTGGAAAGAATTAGGAATGATGCGGAGGTTCGTGTTATATCGGAGGAGAAGGATTATATAGAGGAATATTTAGCTAGTTATAGTAATAAGATAGAGGAGCGTTTAACTGGAGAGTTAGATTTATTGGAAGAGCGACGCAAGGAATTGGAGGATATGATAGAGGAGTCGTTTAATACTTTGCATACTGATTTGTCTGTGGCGTTAGAGAAGTTGGAGGCATCATCTAGTTTTGAAGGTATGATATCCGAAGAGCGAGTTAAGGAGTTATATGGCAAAGTAGACGAGAAGATAATAAACATAGAAGAAAAATATAATGATTTAGAGAAAAAAATTACTAATTCCAAAAATAATAAATATATAAATAAATTGGAAGAAAAAATAAATAAATTATACGAACGATTAGACGAAAAAATATTTGAGATTAATGAAAAATACGAATCTGTAAATCAATATTTCAACGATAAATTTGTAAATATTGAAAGTTCCGTATTGAATAACGAACAGATAAATAAATTAAAAGAGGATTTTGCCACTTTTAAAAACGAAGCGTTAAATGCAAATAAAGAGAATATAGACGGCTTATTTGAAGAAGAAAAAATAAAATTAGAACATTCTTTCGATTCGTTTAGCAAATATATGATTGAAAAAATTAACAACTCCAAATTCGATATCGAAGAGATAAAAAATGCCGTTTTAGATGAAAAAAAATCCATATTGGATAATATAGAGGCTTTTAGATTCGAATTGGATTCTTTAAAAAATAACGATATGCTAGACAATTTGGAAAATTTAGCTGCGGATAAAATTAAATTGGAAGAGGCTTTCAATTCTTTAAAAGACGATTTTGACAAACTTTACAATTTGGAAAATGAAGTAAACGAATTGAAAGATAATTTTGAGGGAAATAATTTTGCCTTAAAAAATGAAGTTCAAAATCTATTGGAAGAAGTTTCAAATATGCATGAAAAATTGGGGCAAATAGAAAATAATATATCCGTTTTGGAAGATGGAAATCTAAACGATTTGTTAAACGAATTGCATGACGCAAAAGAAAATATAGATTTGTTTATAGAAAGTTCGGAAGATAAGAAAAACGAAATAATTTCAAAAATAGAAGATTCTAATAGAAAATATATCGATTCTTATTTGGAAGAATATATGTCTGAATTTAAGGAATGGACGCAAAAAATAGAAAGCATAGAGATTCGTATTAACGATTTTGTAAGTAATAAAGAAAACGATATTATAAATAAAATATCCGCTTATGAAGACGAGATTGAAAATAAACAATCTAATTCTTTTGAATCTTTGAGAAAAGAATTATTGGACTTATACGATTCGTTTAAAAATGATATCAATACGGATAGTTTAAGTTATATGTCGGATAAATTATATTATATAGAAAATTCTATTATTCAGTTGGAAGAAAATAATAAAATCGTTTCGGGTAAAATAGAAGACGATAAAAAAGAATTGTCCGAATCTTTAAATAATTTGCTTAATGAATTTAAAACATTTAAATCAAATATAAACGAAAAATTTGAAAATGGAAACGCAGATAAAAATATTGTCTCTTATCCGACTGAAGAATACGGAGATAAAATATCAGATTTAAAACATGCATTGGATAACATAAACGATAATAATAAAGAGTTTAACGAGAGACTTGAAAAGCGTATAGAATTCTTCGAAGATTCTTGGGCTGATGAAAATAAAATAAAAGAATTATACGGAGATTTATTAAACGATAAATTTGAATCGTTAAAAGAAAAATTGGAATCGAAATTAAATTTATCGTTGGAAGAATCTTTTGAAGAATATAAAGACAAAATAAATGAAATGGAAAAGGATTTAAATTCTTGGAAGGATAATAATCTTAATTCCCTTATAAACGGTTTGGATTCGGTTAAAGAAAATATCGATTCGGCAAGCGACAACGATATCGCAAATATGATGAATATGATAGAGGAATTGAAAGAAAAAATAGAAAATAAAGAAAACGAATTGAACGCCGTTTTTGAAAGTAAAATATCCGATGTGGAAAATAGCATAGTCGCATTTGAAGATAGATTAAAAGATATAGAATATAATCAAAGTTCGATAAACGACGATATAGAAAAATATATTTACAAGTTAGACAATGTGTTGAACGAATACGAAGAGAGAATGAAATCCAAAATTTTAAATATTCAAGATTCCATTAAAGAAGAAAACAATAAAGCTATGGATTATGCAAGCGCCGTTAAAAATGATAATTCAAAAGATACGGATGCGAGATTATCCGATTTGGAATCATATATCAGAAAGTTGGATAATAATACTTCGGAACTTTCAAACGAACTTGCAAAAGATAAAAAAGATTTGATTGAAACCGTGTATCAACTTAAAAAAGATATACATTCCAAAATAGAGGAAGATTTGGCAAGATTAAAAGATAATCTTCCTAATATGGAAGAACTTACCGATTTGTTCGTATCGGAAAAAGAAGAATGGAGAGAAGAGTTTGAAGCGTTTAAAAACGAACTTATAAACTCTCAAACGGAAAACGAAAATTTTGCCGAAATATTCGAAGAGGAAAAAACTAGATTAATAGAAGAATTGGATAATTTTAAATCAGCAGTTAGAGTGGAATATATGTCTAACGAAGATAAATTAGATTCTATTAAAGAAGAATATTTAAATAATTTTAATAAATTATTGGATACAGAAAAAGAAAAATTGCATCATTATCTCGAAGACATAAATAAAAAAATCGAAAATTTAAAAGACAATTCCATTACGGCAAACGAAGTTAAAGAGCTTATGAAAGAACTTATAGATAAATATAAAGACGATATAACTTCGTCCGTAGAAAACAGAAAAGAAGAAGCCTCCAATAATATAGAAAGTATAGACAAAACTTATATGGAAAATCTAATTGAAAGAGAGAGAGCGAGAATTGACGGAATATTGGAAGAATTCAAGAAAAATTTAGAGGATAATTATTCTACAGTTCAATCCGTAGCCGAAGTGTTGTCAAAAGAGGAAATTTCTATCGACAACAAATTGTCAGAAATGAAAGAAAATATACTTAAAGATATTCCGACTATCGAAGATATAAGTCAAATATTTATAGAAGAAAAAGATTCTTTAAAAGAAGATTTTGTTTCTTTGCGAAATGAAATCTTAGGCTCTATGCCGACTTCGGAATATTTTGAAAATATATATAAAGAACAGGAAACGCAGCTTAAAAACAGTTTTAGTATTTTAGAAGAAGATTTTTCCGAAAGCATAAAGAGATATAAAGAAAATATAACGAATGAAATATCCGACTTCAAAAATGAATTCTCCGAAAGAATAATTAATATTAACAATTTGGCGGGAAGTTTACAAATCGAAAGAGAAAGATTGTCGGCTGAAATTGAGGAGATGAAAACAAAATATGAAAGCGGAGAGATTTACTCAAACGAAGCTTTAAATGCCATCGAAAACGACAGAGACAAATTGGTAAACGAATTCTTAAATTTCAGAAAATCAATTTCGGATTTAACGAAAGAACAGGAAGAGGTTATCGATACATTGTCGCAGGAAAAAATAAAAATAATGGAAAATATCGAAGAATTAAATAATAAAATTTCTTTGGATATTCCAAGCAGAGAAGAAATCGCCTCTATGATAGAAGAAGAGAAAAAATATATAACGGATATGTTTGAAAGTTTGAATAACAATTTTTCTTTTGACGATTTTAGGGACGATATTATAAAAGTATTTGAAGAATCAAATGAAGATTTTAGAAAAAGAGTGGAAGCTAGAATAGAACATTTTGAAAACGCTTATTCAAGTTCCGATAAAATTAAAGACTTTTATAGAGACGCCATAGATATGGAAGTCGATAATTTGAAAAGCGAAGCTATGAGTATATTTTCGAATATAGAGGATAGAGTCGAAGAGGCAAAAAATAGAATAGACGCCATAGAAAATGAAAAAGTTCAGGGCATTATAAACAGAATAGACGAAGCTCAAAATAATATAGACGATTTAGTTGAAACTATAAAAGTTAATCTAAAAGAACAAGAAAACGAAATAAAAATGTTGGGGCAATCTCAAAAATATATTTCGCAGGATATAGAAAATGTTCGTAAAGAAAGAGAAGCCCTAATAGAGATGGTTAAAAACAGCGACATAAATATAAAAAATAAACTCGATAGCTTAACCGAAGCGGTTGCGGACGCTGCAAGCAAAGCCTCCGAAAGAATATCTAAAAAAGAAAATTTCTTCAACGAAAGAGTTAAAGAAATTGAAGATTATCTCATTTCTATAGAAAATCATATAAACAGCGATTATTTAAATAAATCGAAAGAAACTATAGACGGTTTGATAGCGTCTTTCAACGAGCAGATTATAAAAGAAACGAACGATTTGACTCCGCATATAATGGCATCCGTTCGAGATTTTATAAATAAAGAGACGAGCAAATTTGAAAAATTCGCCGATATCAAAAAATATTTGGAAAATATGGAACTTACCGTTAATGATAGATTAAACGAATCATTTAATATAATAAACGGAAAGTTAGACGACAATATGACAGAATTGCGAAAAAAATTATCCGATTACGAAGAGGAAATTATCGGCGATTTCAAAATGTCGGTAGGTTTGGAAGGCGAAAAAGCTTTAGACGAAATAAACGAAAGATATAACGAAGAGATGTCAAAATTAAAAGACATGTATCTTACTTCCGAAAAATTCTATAAGGACAGAGAGGAAAGAAATCATGAATCTTTCACTACCCTATTCGAAGACACTTATAAAGAATATAAAGACAAAATTAACTCTTTATATGACGAAGTCGAAAATACTAAATCTAATTTAAATAATTCGGTTAATGAAATGGCAAGTGAACTTAAAGAAGCGCTTAAAATAAAAGAAGAGTTTATGTCTTCGGTTGAAAATAATCATGAAAAATTGAAAGATGTTGAAGAAAAAATGAAAAATTTGGAAAGCGAATTTACTCCTTCCATAGAAAAATTAAAATCTATTATAGAAGAAAAGGCTTTGGAATTACAGAATAAAATCGGAAAATATTCTAACGATATCGAAGAGCAAGGAAAAAAATTCAACGAAAGATTGGAAGAGTTGTCAAATAACGCCAAATTGTCGGTTGACGAAAAAGTCGGAGAATTCGATTCTATAATAAATAATATTTCCGAAAGAATCGAAGAATTATTAAAAAATAAAAATTCTCAATTTGAAGAGTTAAAATCAAATTACGAAAACTTATCAGAATCTTTATCAAAATTAAGAGATTCCATATCGGATGCGATTAACGAAAAAATAACTGACGCAAATTCTATTATAGAAGAAAGTATGGAGGCTATAGAAAAACAAACGGATGAAAAATACGACAAATATATAGCGAGACTTAATTCAAATTTGGAACAAACTTTATCCTTGCTTATGAGCGATGTTAAAGAACATGTTCAAAACGCCAAAAACGAAATAATGAAATCGCAGAACGAAAATTTAGATATATACGACAACAGAATAGACGGCATGAAAAATATCGTGGACGCTTTGGAAAATGATATAACAAAATATTCGAGCGAAATTGAAGCGAGATTGGAAGAAATTGATTTAAGTTATAACGAAAAAACCAATATTATACTTAAAGATTTAGATATAAGAACGGACGCTTTAACCGAAAAACTCAATCAAGCCGTTATAGCCATAGACAATATGCTTGACGAAAAATCGGACGATATTTCAAACGAATACGATATAGTAAAAATAAAAGTAGAAAATATACAAAAAGATATAGACAAATATATGAATACGGTAAAAATATTTGACAAGGCTGAAGAGAGTGCCAACTTTATAAGAGAAGATGTGGCAAAATTGGACGCTTTGGTAAACGAGACAAAAAATTCCGTTTCGGATATGAGTAAAATCATGTCGGAATTTGAATGGCTAAAACAAATGCATGAAGAGATATTACAATATGCAGAAGGCATAAAGAAAGAAAAAGAAAGCCTAAAAGATACTCAAGAAAAAGTTAATATATTAATGGAAATGACGGACGATATTCAAAATAAATTCTTAAGTATAGCCGAAAACAATTCCATAATTGAAAATACCGAAGAGGGAATTAAAGCCGTTATAGATATAGCTTCACAGATAGAGGATAAACTTTCATATATAAAAGATAAAGAAGAATACGCTGATAATATATTATCTCAAATGAAAAAAGCCGAATTGGAAACGGAAAGCATTTTGGAAAAAGTAGACAGTATAAAATCGGTTATGATAGATGCAGAAGACGCTAGAAAAAGCTTTATGAAAAAAGTCGCTTCGATGGAAAAAGATTTTAACAAAATAGAGAAAAACGACAAAAAAGTTCAATTATTCTTAAGCAAATTGGAAGAACTTAATATCATACTCGAAGAGATGCAAAATCAAAGAGAAAATCTTAATCGTATGAGAAAAGAAAGCAACGATATAGTTGAGAAGAGCGAAAGAGCCGAATATTTAATTGGATATTTGGATAAATTGCTAGAAAATGCAGAAAAATATATGACGGATAATAAATCTTCCTCTAAAAAAATAAAATCGAATGTAGTCGACAATAAAAAAGAAGAATTTATTATAAAAATGTATAAACAGGGATGGAAAACGGAAGAGATAGTTAAAAATTCTTCATTTTCAAGAGACGAAGTCGAAATTGTTATAAAAAAATGGAAAGATAAACAATCGAGAGGATAAATATATATTGTAAATTCTTAAAAGTATGTTATAATAAGCAAAAATTGGAGAATCTTAATTTATTATGACATTAAATAATGTTGTAACCATAAAAAGCAAAAATGGTATGCATTTAAGACCCGCTGGGGTTCTATCTCAAATTTCAAGCAAATCGGAATATTCCGATATTGGCATTTTTCTACTTTATAATGGCGTGAGAGCCGATGCAAAAAGCGTATTTAATATAATGGGACTCGGCGCTTTTCAAGGGGCAAATTTGATACTTGAAATAGAATACGAGGACGGAATGGAAGATATAGCTAAAAACGCCGAAAAGGAATTGGTGGATTTTTTTGAAGAAGGTTATATTAACGCCGAAGTTCCCGAAGAAGATTTATAAAGAATATTTATAAATCTTTATAATAAAAGTATAAAAGTTTACAGTTTAAAAAATAGCATCGCAATATTTTATATATTTTATTTTAAGGATAATTTAATGATTAGTTATTTCGCGATAATTATGCTTATAATATCGATAGCTATGCTGATGATTTTAACTATAAAGTTTCAAGCCCATCCGTTTGTCGCTATGATTTTAGTCGCTATATTTTTAGCTTTTATGCTGTATATTCCGTCCAATAAAGAAGCCGATTCTATTGCCGAAATCTCCGCTTTGATAGGAAAAGGTTTTGGTTATGCTCTTTCAAATGTCGGAATAATAATAGTATTGGGAAGCATTATCGGAAATATACTCGAAATGTCGGGAGCCGCTTTAAAAATGGGCGAAGTCGTAATAAAAATAGTGGGAAAATATCATCCTGCAATTGCAATGAATATACTTGGGTTTATAGTTTCGATTCCCGTTTTCTGCGATTCGGGTTATCTAATTTTGACTCCGTTAAGAAAAGTTGTGGCAAAAAGAACGGGCGCATCTCCCGTAGCTCTGTCAATAGCGTTATCTACAGGACTTTACGCTTCGCATGCCCTAATTCCACCTACTCCCGGACCGGCGGCTATGGTTAATCTATTTAATTTGCAGGAGCATTTATTTACGGTAATAGTCATAGGGCTTATAGTGGCGATTCCAACCTCTTTAGTCGGGGCTTTTTATGGAATATTTATTTCAAAATATATACAAAAACCAAATTATGTCGATAAATCTCCAACTTATGAAACATTGATTAGCGATATTGGAGAACTTCCTCCCGCTTATAAATCTTTCGCTCCAATTTTTATTCCAATAATATTAATGGCGATGGGAACTATAGTAAGATTTTTTCCTATAGAATTAAACGATTTTATAAAAAGAGTGTTTATATTTTTGGGCGAACCTTCTATGGCTCTGTTTATAGGATTTTTATTTTCGCTTTCGCTAACTCATAAATTTAATAGAGAAGAAATATCTATGTGGATAGGAGACGGTATAGCGAGTTCGGGAAGAATATTGGCGATAGTTGGAGCGAGCGGAGCGTTTGCCGAAGTTTTAAATTCTACGGAACTTATAAATTATATTCCGCAATTAAACAATTTATTTTCTTCGGTAAGTTTGGGAATTATACTTCCTTTCGCTTTATCTTCTTTACTTAAAATAATACTCGGTTCTTCGACTATTGCCGTTGTAACAGTCGCTACCGTATTCGCACCGTTTTTGCATACATTAGGATATACGACTATAATATCGCAGGTTCTAGTTTTAATGTCGATTGGAGCAGGTTCGATGGTAGTCTCTCATGCAAATGACAGTTATTTTTGGATAGTAGTGGAACTTTCGGGATTAAAAATAAAAGACGCTTATAAGGCGAGAACATTGGCGACTTTGATTCAGGGAATAGTAGCGTTAATTATTATAATGGCACTTTCATTTTTATTCCGATAATAAATAAAGCGAGAAAAATATTTATGCTTAAAATAAAAATAATAAATAAATCTAAAAATCCAATTCCGAAATATCAAACTGCGGGAGCGTCAGGTTTGGATTTGCATGCGAATGTGGAAGAATCTATTACTTTGAAAAAAAACGATATAGTCTTGATTCCTACAGGATTATATTTAGAAATACCCGAAGGATACGAAGCGCAGGTGAGAAGCAGAAGTTCTTTGGCTTTAAAACATGGAATATTTTGTTTGAACTCTCCGGCGACAATAGACAGCGATTATAGAGGAGAGTTGAAAATTATTTTGGCGTCTTTAAGCGAAGAGCCTTTTACGATTAATTTTGGAGACAGAATAGCGCAAATCGTATTTTCAAAAGTGGAAAAAGTCGAATTTGAAGAAGTTGAAAATTTATCTGAATCGGTTAGAGGCGAAGGCGGTTTTGGAAGCACGAATAAATAATTGATAAAAATTGGCAAATGTATAACAAAAAAATTGAATTGTTGAAAAGTTTTTATTTTTTGTTATAATATGAATGAGAATTTTATTAAATTAAGAATTTTTTATAATGAGAATTTTATTAAACAAGAATTTTATTAGAATTTTTATGTTATGTTTATTAGTCTTATCCTGCGGACTTCCCGATGTTACGAGCATATATTTGGAAATGAATCAACCTTTCATTACAAAAGTTATTTCGGGAGATAATAAAATAACGATAGAATTCGAAGCGCAAAATAATGAGCCTGCTTTCAGCGGTTATAATATATATTTTGGAGACAATGTAAATCCGCAAAAATACAGAATCTATAATTCGCAAAAAGCTCGCCCGACAATTTCGGCTGGAGCTACGGATACTCCGACTAAACATACTTATACCGTAGAGTCTGGATGTTATTATTCGGAAGGAAGCGGAGAGATTCTAACTCTTACAACTCCTTCGAGTCAATTGCAAAATGGAATTCCTGTTTATGTTTATGTAAGCGCCTATCAGATAACGCCGCAAAATGAAAGTTATTATTATTATGATAATTATGTTCAAATGGCTTGTCCCCGTTCGGAAACTTTGGGAGCTAGTATTTCTTCAAGCACTCCTTCAATTACAAGCGGAGGTAGAACATTAGCCACATTATCTGGAACTGCAGGAAATTTAACTTTTCAAACTACTGGCGGAGGTGGAATACAATCTGTTGCTGCGACTTCATTAAACGATATAACTTTTGCGCCAACAACTGGATACAACACGAGCGCTGATGTTCAAGCACAAAGATTATATTTGGTAAAAGTAGTGGACGGCGGTAATTATTATGGAAAAATATTTGTAATAAGTGTTAGCGGAACTAGCGCTACGGTAGATTATTGTCTTCAGTCGGCAGCGGATATAACAAATTATTGATTTATGAGAAATATTGTATTTTTTATTTTTATACTATTTATATTCAATATATTTAATTCTTGTTCGGATGAGCTTATTACAATCGTTGATGAATATAATCCTCCGTATCAAATAAAGGCTATTCCGGGAGATAATTCGATTAGTATAAATTTTTGGTCGGGAGTATTGGCTTCGGATTTTGTGGGATTTAATTTGTATGCGGGAACAAGTCCATCTTTTAATCAGCCTACGGATGCGATATTGAATTCGGAAGGAGGATATCCTACGGTGAAAGTTTCAACTCATGTGAGAAGTAATGTTACATTGACACTCCCACCAATGAACGGAGGCGTTACATATAATAACGGCACTTTATATTATATTACCGTTACCGCTTATGGCACAAACGAATTAATTGAGAGTAAATATATCGAAACTAAAATAAGTTCGGTAGTTCCCGTTGTTCCGAGAGTAGAAGGAGATGGAACGGGAAATACTATAACGGTAAATGGTGGCACTACTGTAGCCACTATAGACACAACTACGCAAAAGATTACATGTCAAACAGGTTGGCAAATACAAGGTTTAGGACAACAGACAAATTTAAATGCCGTTGTCGTAATTACAAACAGCGCTGCAAGTTTTTATAGCAGTAGCTGGGAATATAATATTCGTGGGCTTTATGTATTTTTAAACGGAAATCAGCTTGCGAAAGTTTGGATAACTTCGACAAGCGGAACTCCTTCTTATCGTTGGGCGTATCATAGTCAAGGCAATCTATGGGCGGGAATTTAAAATATAATTCTTTTTTATAAAATCTATGTTATAATATATCGACTTTTTGATTAATAATTTTTTTAT
>CAZRYV010000006.1:0-7324 GCA_964604385.1 uncultured Brachyspira sp. | reverse complement strand
AGATTTAAAATAAAGGTTTTATAATGAACGATTCCATAGAAATAAGAGGCGCAAAAGAGCATAACCTTAAAAATATATCACTTTCAATTCCTCATAAAACTTTAACGACTTTAACGGGAGTATCGGGAAGCGGAAAATCGTCTCTCGCTTTCGATACTATATTTAAAGAAGGACAAAGAAGATATTTGGAATCTTTATCAGCCTACGCTAGACAATTTTTGGGAGTAATGTCAAAGGCGGATGTAGAGCATATCGAAGGACTCTCGCCGACAATCTCAATCGACCAAAAGAGCGTAAATAAAAATCCTCGTTCAACAGTCGGCACGGTTACGGAAATTTACGATTTTTTTAGATTATTGTTTGCTCGTCTCGGAACTCCTTACTGTTCAAAATGCGGACATAAAATATCGAAACAGAGCGAAGACCAAATAGCGCAAACGGTTTTAAGAGATTTTAAAGGCAAAAGAATGCTTATTTTGGCTCCGATAGTGCGAGACAGAAAGGGAGAATATAGAAAGGAAATAGAAGATGTGAAAAATGCAGGCTATACGAGAATAAGAATAGACGGAACGGTTTATAAATTTGAAGAAAATAAAATTCCCGAGCTTAAAAGATACGAAAAACATACTTTGGAAATAGTGATAGATAGAATAAAAGTAGAGGATAAATATTTGTCGCGGATAACGGACGATATAGAGAGGGCGATAAGAATAACAAAAGGATTGACGGCTTTTTACGAAGAGCATGAAACAGAAACCGAAGATACAAAAGAAAACGAAATAGATAAAAAAACTAAAAGAAAAAAAACAAAAATAAGCAAACAATCGGAAATAGACAAATATTACAGATTATACACGACAGAACGCTCATGCGCAAATTGCGGACATTCGATTGCAGATATAGAGCCAAATTTATTTTCGTTTAATAATCCTATGGGAGCATGTTCCGTATGCGGAGGACTCGGAGTGGAACATGTATTTTCAGAAAGGCATATAATAAGAGACGGAAATTTAAATATATATGAAGGTGCTTTAAGTTGTTTCGTAGACGACCATATAGGCTTCGATATGGAATACGGTTTTGACGAATTGGAAATTATAGCGAAAACTTATAATATAAATTTAAAAAAGGCTTGGAAAGATTTAACTAAAACGGAAAAAAAATATTTGCTTTACGGGACGGATAAGGAAATTAAATGGAGAAAAAGGTTTTGGTATCATAGCAAAATTGTTGAAGAAAAAGTTCCCGGAATACTCACAAGATTAAAATACGATTACGAAACTTATAAAATGTCTTATTATTCAAATTTTATGGACGAAATAGAATGCCCTAAATGTAAAGGTAAAAGAATTAACGAAGACGCTTTGTCGGTTAAATTTTTTGGGAAAACCATAGCCGATTTTTCTTCTATGACTATCGAAGAGTTATATAATTATTTTACAAAATTAAAATTAAAACCAAATGAAGAGATTATAGGAAATCCGATAGTAAAGGAAATTATTTATAGACTCACATTTTTAGTTAAAGTGGGACTTACCTATTTGACGGTTGACAGACCCTCCCCTACTCTTTCGGGCGGAGAATCGCAAAGAATAAGATTAGCCTCTCAAATAGGAAGCGGACTAGAGGGCGTTTTATATGTTTTGGACGAACCTTCAATAGGACTTCATCAATCGGACAATAAAAAACTTATAGAATCGTTAAAAACTTTGAGAGATAAAAATAATACAGTCATAGTGGTAGAACATGATAAAGAAACTATGGAAGAATCTGATTATTTAATCGATATAGGATTGGATGCGGGAGTTTCGGGCGGAAATATAGTGGGAATTGGAAATTTTGAAGAGTTTATAAAATCCGAAAAATCTTATACGGCGAAATATTTACGCGGAGACGACAATATCCCGATTCCAAAAACTAGACGAGAAGGAAACGGAAAATTTTTAAAAATAATCGGAGCAAATCAATTTAATTTAAAAAATATAGATGTTAAAATTCCTTTGGGATTATTTTTGGTGGTAAGCGGACTATCGGGAAGCGGTAAATCTACATTAATTGACAATATATTAATGAGAGCCTTGCATAATCATTTTTACGGTAAAGCTGGCGGAAAAATTTTTAATGTGGGAAGTCATAAAAAAATAGATGGACTTGAAAATATAGACAAGGTTATAGAAGTCGACCAATCTCCAATAGGAAGAACGCCAAGAAGCAATCCTGCAACATACACAAAAGTTTTATCTCCAATTAGAGATTTATTCGCCGCAACCAAACTATCGAAAATGCGCGGATACGACAAAGGACGATTTTCTTTTAATGTTAAAACGGGAAGATGTCCCACTTGCGACGGAGCGGGTTTAATAGAACTCGAGATGCAATTTCTTTCAAATGTTTTAGTTCCATGTGAAGAATGCGCAGGCAAGAGATTCAACGCAGAAACTTTGGATATTAAATATAAAGATAAAAATATATATGAGGTTTTAGAATTAACCGTGTCGGAAGCGATTGAATTTTTTGACGGAATAACTTCTATAACTAGAATATTAAAAATAATGGAAGATATAGGATTAGGATATATAAAATTGGGACAACCTTCTACCACTTTATCGGGAGGCGAGGCTCAGAGAATAAAATTGGCAAGCGAACTTCATAAAATATCCACAGGAAATACTTTATATATTTTAGACGAACCGACTACGGGACTTCATTTCGAGGATATAAAAAAATTGCTTAAAGCTCTAGATAAATTGGTTGAAAAAGGAAATACAGTGATAGTAGTGGAACATAATTTGGATGTTATAAAATGCGCCGACTATATAATAGATATGGGACCTTTAAGCGGCGATAAGGGAGGAGAAATAGTAGCCGAAGGAAAGCCCGAAGATATAATAAAAGTAAAAGAATCATTAACCGCTAGAGAACTTAAAGATATACTTAAGCCAAAAAATAAAAAAATACAAAAAAACGGAATAACCGAAATAAACAAAAAAGAAAATAATAAAGAAAATGAAAAAGAAAATCACGAAGACAATTATCTTACGGTAAAAGGAGCGAATAAACATAATTTAAAAAATATAAGTTTAACCATACCAAAAAATAAAATAAATGTAATAACGGGAGTATCGGGAAGCGGTAAAACTTCATTAGCCTTTGAAACTATATTCAAAGAAGGACAGAGAAGATTTGTAGAATCGCTTTCAACTTACGCAAGAAGATTTTTGGGAAGATTCGAAGATGCTAAAGTCGATAAAATAGAAGGATTGTCTCCCGCAATAGCGATAGACCAAAAAAATGTCGGCAGAAATCCCCGCTCTACTGTGGCTACCGTGACGGAAATATACGATTATTTTAGATTGATATTTGCAAGAGTATCTACTCCTCATTGTCCTTACTGCTCGGGTAAAGACACTTTGAAAGCCGAAAGTCCTTCAATACTCTCTACCGAAATAACGGAAACTATGGAAAATTATAAATTAATTATCATATCTCCGATTTATCATAGTTCGCTTAATCATCGATTTGCATTCGATATAGAAAATAATAATTCAAATTTTGATATCGAAAGGATAATAAATAAAATTAGGGAAGCGGGATATTTAAGAATACAAATAAATTCGTCCGATTATGTTATAGACGATATCGATAAAGAAACTATAAAAGAATTGTCGAAAGAAGAGATATATTCGCTTGGAATAGTTATAGACAGAATAGTTGTTGGAAAAGATAAAAGAGCGAGAATTTCGGATGCGATAGAAAAAGCTATGGATTTGTCGGGAGGCATAGTTCATATTAAATCAAGCTATGGAATAATGTTAAGGGAGAGTTTTCACACGAAATTTCCCGCCTGTTTATTGCATGGAATATTGTTTGATTTTGAAATAACTCCGAGACATTTTTCGTTTAATTCGCATTGGGGTTATTGTCCCGAATGCAAAGGACTTGGAAGCAAACCTACTTTTAGCGTAGATTTGGCTATTAAAGATAAAAGCAAACCTCTATTAAACGGAGCTTTAGACACGATGCTTCATAATATGTTTTCTACGCATGGAAAATATTATACGGATTCTTTATTCAGATTGCTTAAAAGAAACGGCATAGGCAGAAAAGAATTGTATGAAATTCCGTTTAACGAACTTGAAGAAAAAATTATAAACACTTTCTTTTTTGGAGGAGATAGCGCTGTCGGAAATGTGGTGGAATATTGGCATTTAAATAACGATATAACAAGCGAAGATTATTCCGAATGGAAAGACAAATCTCTTGCAAAATTCTTTATAGACGAAGTATGTTCAAAATGCAAAGGCGAAAGATTAAACGAGATAATAAGAGCTTATACTATAGATAAAAAAAATATAAGTCAAATGGCGGCTATGACTGTAGAGAGCGCCGTTAAGTTTTTTAATAAACTGCATTTAATTTTAAGCGAAAGGGAAAATATTATATCTAAAGAAGCCGTAAAGGAAATTAAAACTAGATTAAGTTTTTTGGATAAGGTGGGACTCAATTATTTGTCTTTGGATAGAAAATATTCCACTTTGTCGGGAGGCGAGGCTCAGAGAATAAGACTTGCAAGTCAACTCGGTTCAAAACTTACGGGCGTTTTATATGTATTGGACGAACCTACCGTAGGACTTCATCCTAAAGATACGGGACATTTGCTCGAAACTTTAAAAGAGTTGAGAGATTTAAAAAATACTCTCGTTATAGTGGAACATGACAGAGATACGATGAAATCCGCCGACAATATAATAGATATGGGTCCTTACGCGGGAGCTTTCGGAGGAGAAGCGGTTTTTCAGGGAAAGTTCGACGATATAATAAAAGATAAAAAATCATTGACGGGAGAATATTTAAGCGGAGCAAAAAAAGTATTCGACAAAACGGAGATTAGAAACGAAAATACCGATTCTATAAAATTAAAAAATGTTTCTACGAATAATTTAAAAAATATAGACATTGAAATTCCTCTTAAAAAAATCGTGGTAGTTACGGGAGTTTCGGGAAGCGGAAAATCGTCTCTCATAATAGACACTCTTTATCCTTCGCTTAAAAAAAGAAAATTAAATCAATATTCTAAATACGAAAGCGTTTATATTCACGATATAATTTCGGATACGATTCTTGTAGACCAAATTTCTATAGTGGGTTCGATTAGAAGCACTTTGGCAAGCTATAGCAAAGTTTTCGATAAAATAAGAAATATATTTGCAAAAACTCAAACGGCGAGAGCTAAAGGATTTGCGGCGAGAAGATTCTCCTACAATGCCAAAGAAGGAAGATGCAATATTTGTGAGGGAAAGGGAATAAGAAAAATCGCTATGCATTTTTTATCCGATATGGAAATAGTATGCGAAGCCTGCGGAGGAAAAAGATATAATGATGAAACTCTATCGGTTAGATTTAAATCTTTAAATATTGCAGAAGTATTGGAACTTACGGTAGACGAGGCTTTGGAATTTTTTGAATTTGATAAATCTATTACAAAGATTCTTTCGATTATGAGCGAAGTCGGATTGGGTTATATAAAACTCTCTCAGCGACTCGACACTTTTTCGGGCGGTGAACTACAGCGATTAAAACTTTCAACCGAACTTTCAAAAAAACAATCGGACGAACATATAGTTTATATACTTGACGAACCGACTACGGGATTGCATTTTGACGATGTAAATAAACTTTTAATAGCCTTGAATAAACTTGTAGACAAAGGGCATAGCGTGATTATTATAGAACATAATCCCGATGTAATAAGAGCGGCGGATTATATAATAGATTTGGGACTTGACGGCGGAATCAACGGAGGCGAGATAATAGCCAAAGGAACGGTTAAGGAAATTCTTGAAATGAAGAAAGGTTATACTTGGCAATATATTTGATTAAATTTGATTAATATTTTATATACTTGACAAAATTTTTAAATATTTTATAATCGATAATTATGATATTAAAATTCCTGTTTAATAATTCGTTGACAATCAACAATCAACAATCAACAATCAACAATCAACAATCAACAATCAACAATCAACATATTATAAAATAAAATTTATTCTATTAAAATTATGCAAATTTTTACCAATATTATTTATCATATTTTCAAATTTATATTCAAAGGAAAATTTTGATTATGAATTTAAAAATCCTTTTAGAATATACGAAGTCGACAAATTTTATATTGGATGGCAGGACCCGAGAGCGTTTATAGGAAGATTATTATTTGCAAAAAATTTTAATGTTAAAAATAATTTAACCGCTATTTCTCCCGAAGCCGATTGGGATTTTAAATCCGTTTCTTTATATATCGAGGGAAGACTTGCAAGCGAAATAATGTTTTATAGAAATAAATATTTTTCGGTAGGAATGGGAGCGGGAATGGAAATTTTAATACTTGGAAGAAAAAGCGGTTTATTCGATGTTTATGATTTTTCAGGACAATTTGATTTATTTGCAGATTTATGGCTTCAAAACATTACGGGAATAAATTTGAAAATAAGATTTATTCCAATGTATCATCAATCCACTCATTTGGTTGATGGATTTAAAGGAAATATAAATATAAAGAGCGGAAGCAGTTATGAGTTTGCATCTCTTTTAGCTTATTATTATATAAATAATTTTACCATATACGGAGGAATAGAATTTTCTTATAATGCCGTTGGAAACAGTCCGCAATTATTTAGGTTTCATACGGGATTAGATTATAGACTTCCTTTATATAAAGAAATTAATTTTATAACGGGAATAAATTTAGCTTCAATTTTTGATAAAAAAGACAGATTAAAATTAATAAAAGAAACTTGGCATGCAGCCGTTAATATTGCAATTGGAATAGAATTTTACAGATATACTATAGCTTTAAAATTCGGATACCAAAAGCCGAGAGGCGCTTCAAGTTATTTTGGATACGAGGCAAAACTCGGTGCAGAAATCGGTTTATTATTCTAATTTTCCGTATTTTTATAAAAAATAATAAATTTGACATATTTTATAATTTATGCTATAATTTTGTTATTATGATATTAAACCTCTTATTTAATAATTTATTGACAGTCAACAGTCAACAGTCAACAGTCAACAGTCAACAGTCAACAGTCAACAGTCAACATTTCTTTTGCAAAAAATTATTTTAGGAGTAATCTATTGCAAGTTTATAAATCAAATAATAAAAGGCTGTTTAAGAAAATATCATATTCAATTTTAATTCATAAATCGACATTATATAAATATAATAATTTTTTTTATAAATTAAGTTTTAGATTAAATTTCAAATTAAATTTTAATTAAAGGAAGAAGCAAAAATGACTATCGAAGAAAAATATTATTG
>CAZRYV010000005.1:25019-26379 GCA_964604385.1 uncultured Brachyspira sp. | reverse complement strand
TAACGATAATTAATTGATTATTTTTATATTTGTTTTATAATATTAGATATATTAAATTTTTTATAAATAAATTAATTTGATTTTGCATATAATAAATGAAAAGCGATAATATAAGAAAAATGAATTTCGTCATACTTATGCTGTTTCCGGTAATAATGCTTATATTTTTAATAATATGCAATATTTATAGCATAAATTTAAATCAAAATATAACGAGAGAGCTTAATATATTTACCAATTCTTTATCTTCGAATATTGAAAACAGATATATGGAAATGGTTTCTTTATATTTCGGAGAACAATTAAACGATTCGGAGAAAGCGGAAGAAGTTACGAATTTGGTAAAAGAGCAGGTGCGACTTGGAATAAATTCGAATTTCAGCACTCTTAAATTTTCAATAAATAGATTGATTGGAAATATTTTGCTTAGAGTTACTTATGTGGCTTTATTTTTCTTGGTTTTAATGTTTGCTTTAATACTGTTTATAAATTATACCAACAACAGTTTAAATAATAATTCGGCGACTGCAAACGCTTCAAATAATGTTAATAATGGGAACGATGTTAAAAACGGCGAGAAAAAAGACGGCAAAATTTCAAATTCAAAAGATAAAGATGTAAAAGATATTAAAGAAGAAAATAAAGATGGCGGCGAATATGTCGACAATTTCCCGACTGTAATATTAAAAAAAACGGAAGATAAAAAATTAAAACAAATAGAAAGTATGTATAAAGATTTGATAACGGAAATTAAAGATGCAAGAGACGAAAAGGCTTTGGAAATACTCGAAAATATTTTTAGTATAGACGATAGAAATTATATGGCTTTGAACGGAGCGGGAATTTTATATACCAAAATGTATAGTAAAAATAATAAGAGTTTATATTTTAGAAAAGCGGACAAATATTACGAATCGGCAATATCGATTTACGACAATAAGGATACTTTAAATAATAAAGGCGTTTTATATTCCACAAGATACGGAATAGAGAAATCGGATTACGATTATAATACGGCTTTAACCATATTTGACAATATGATATATTCCAATAATAAAGCGGATTTTATTTTATTAAACAACAGAGCGACAACTTATCTTACAAAATACAATATAACGGGAAACAACGAATTATTTGAAAGCGCTATGAAAGATTATGGAAAAATAATAGAATTGGATGGCGACAATATATCGGCTTTAAACAACAGAAGTACCCTTTATTTCAATAAATATAAAAAGACAAACGATATGTCTTATTTTGACAAATCTATAAAAGATATAAACGAAGCGTTTAAAATAGATGTAAAAAAAGCTTTATCGGACGATGACGGTCCAATATATATTTATAAATATTAATTATA
>CAZRYV010000005.1:0-24919 GCA_964604385.1 uncultured Brachyspira sp. | reverse complement strand
TATCTTTCGATTAAATCGTAAACTGCATTTTCATCGTCTTTTATTCTGTTATAAATTATTAATTCGGGTCTGTATTCAAAATGAATCGTATCGTAATTATGCCATTTTCCGCCCCAAATAAATCCATGCTTTTCAAAAACTTTAATCACTTCTTCGGGAGGATGCCATCTGTCTTCGTAAGGCACGGCATACCAATTTTTATTATTGACTCTAGTCCAAGCCCAATAAATTTGTTTTCTGCCATTTCTTTTCGGCAAAGTGTCGAAAGCCGCTCCATAGCTGTGATAACTTATGCTCGAACTTTTTGAGATTATTCTCCACACATAACCGCTTACCGATTTGAGAGAAGATAAATAATTTTTAACTTCCGTATTCGTTTGAGAGATAGCCAATATTTCCGTATTTGCATTTGAAAGAGGTTTTGAAATAAATTCATGCAACTGCGTCCTATAACCCAATACGCTCATATTTGTAATATTTTTAATCATAGTGCGGGGATTGTATCCGTCATATAAAGTGTTTAAGAATTTATTGTTAATCGTCTCTCTTCTGTTGATTCTTTTTCTATAATTTTCTTCAATTTCTTTCGTTCTTTCGTCAGTCGCTTCGGGCAATCTTGGAAGTTTGTCCAAAGAATAATTATAGAATCCAAAACTAATATAATCGTTTTTATTGGACATATCTTCGTCTGTTAATAATTTTCCGTCAGCCCAATTAAACCAAATATTATCCAAATAAAAACCCAATTCTCTGTTTCTTATAATCGGCGCTGATATTCTATTTGAATAACCCAAATGCAAAGAAATTAATTCTACAGCTCCGGGACGAATTATAATATTGTTTCTTATTCTTTTTTTTTCTTCTCTTAATTTATTTTCTCTCGAAGATGCATTTATTTTTGCGGATATATTTATGGTATAATTCATATATATTATTAAAATTGAAATTATCGATAAAATTATTATGGCTATTATCGAAGTTAATATGGTTAATCTTTTTGAAGTAAATTTTATTAAAAAACTTAAAAAAGCGAATACTAAAAGAATTATTCCAATTATAGAAATGTATTTTAAAATAGTCATATAAACTAAAAATTTCAACTCATATTTGAATTTCAGTCATATCAGAAAGCAAAAGACTTTGGGCGATGACGGGATTGAACCGCCGACCTAGTGCTTGTAAGGCACCCGCTCTCCCAGCTGAGCTAATCGCCCTCGCATTTTGAAATGACTTTAATATATTAACAAAATATTTAAAAAAAGTCAATACCTAAAAATTAAAATTTTTGTTATTTTATTTATATAAATTGTAAACTTCATACTTTAATTTTTAAATATTTGAAAGAATAATAGATAATATATAAAAACATAATAAAAAATTAAAAAATTACTTGACATTTGCAAGAATAATTATTAAATTATAAATAAATATAATGAATATCATTATAAAATTAGTTTAAATTAGCGAGGATTAAAGTCCTTGGCATGAGGAGCGTATTATGATAAAAATTAAAAAAATCTCATTCACAAAAATTGCTATTATATTAATAGCGCTTTTTTCTATTTTGGGTATAATATCCTGTAGTGGCGATACTATAACCGGAGGCAGCGGCAGTGTTTATTCATATACACCGTCTACTCCGTCAGATACTACAAATACAACGCAAGATATTACAAATTCTACTAATACTGGACCAACTAACATCATAGATACAATTATGACTTGGGAAGAAAATACTATAATACCGACTCCAACTCCGGAGCCTGAACCTACGCCAACTTTTCCGGCAAATACATATAGAAGGTTATATGTTCCGTTTGCTGGAGCGGGAAAATCGGGCGATTGGAATTATACGAATGTCTCTTATCAAGATAAAGAAACTCTAACGGCTCTTTGGCGAGCTATGATAATGAGAAAGGGAGAAAAAGACGGAGGAGAAAACGGTAAAAAATTCTATCTCAAAACTCCCGAAGGCGATTTCTTCTTTGATGAAAATCTTAATATCCGTTGGGCAAAAAGACCCGAACAGGTATTAAAAAGATTCTTTGGAGGGGTTATGTTTAAATATCAACAAATTGGAACAAGAGTAGGGGAACTTGCCATAGGAGGACTTTATACTTACGCCTTGCATATAAAGGATTTGCAAAGACATGGAGTTAATAACGATACTACAAGAATTATGTTTGGAGTCAAAGTTCATAGAAATTGGGAACATAATGCGGCAGGTGGTAGAATGGAAGTTTTGGTATTGAATGGAGGAATTCCTATAAATGAACGAGGCTACCATCATTGGAAGGCTTGGGGATATGGAGATTGGGGCGCTCAATCATATTTCCAAGACGATAATAAAGGATTCCAAGATGGAAACTATCATTTAGACAATATATTGGGAAGAGACCCTAATTATTATATGCCTAATATGACTTCTGTAAATAATCTTTGGTATTATCAAATTCGTTTTAGCCCTAAAAATTATGATATGAAAGCTCATTGATTAATTTTTATTGAATATAGAATAATAAATATTATAATAATTATGCATAATCGAACGGGTATGTTAAAAGCATGCCCGTTTATATTTTAATTATTTTATTTACGATTTAATAAATCTTTCAATACTTTTGATATATCGGAATTGATACATATCGATTGTTTTTCTATCTCGCTTGCGCAATAACATTCTCCAAGATTAATCGAAGCATAACAAGATTTTTGATTATTTAAAGTCATCTTCCAAAAATTATATTTTATTATGGATGGCGTATTAAAGCCGACTCCAAGTTCCCAAAATAATATTTTAGAGTTTTTGGAAATATTTAAAAAGTTTTCATAGTTGTTTCTCTGTTCAAACCAATTTTTATCTTCAACAAAAGTATTATCCGCCCTCAAATTCATCGACATATTCCTTTGACAATACGGACATTTTGGGACAAGCTCGCTCGGTATTTTCATTTCTTTTTTATATTTAATCATCGCTCTGATATATTTTTCATTATAAAAAGTTTCCTGCCTGCAAGGTTTGGAACATTGAAAGAGAGAAAAATCGCCCTGAACTGCAAAGATTTTATCCTTATCGAATCCCGAATCTATAAATCTGCCGTCCACATTTGTAGTTATAACGAAATATTTTTTATCTTTGATTATATTATAAAGATTCAAATAAGTTTCGTTTTCTTCAATATCGTATCTATTTATATAAACATATAAACTAAAATAAGCCCAATATTCTTCAATTGTTGGAAAATTATAAAAGCCTGCGCTATACATATCGGTAAACCCGTATTTTTTAATATAATCTTCAAAATTATCTTCGAATCTTTTTCCGTCATATAAAAATCCAGCCGAAGTGGAAAGTCCCGCTCCCGCTCCTATCAATATATATTCTGAATTTTCAATTTCGTTTTTTAATTTTTGTATTAATCCTTCGTTATTCATTTTTATTTTCCTATAATTCTTTTTACTCTTTTATTTTTCATTATATATTTTTAATATAGTTTTATTATATTTTTATTATATAGCTCGTAATCAATATCTTTAAAAACATTAAAAACTATTTTTATATCGCATTTTTTGTTATCGTTTGACAAATCATGAAGAAAATCATTAACGGAAGATAAAGCTATAGAAGACGCCAAATCGTTTGGAAATCTAAATTCGCCCGTAGATATGCAGCAAAAAGCCAAACTTTCTATATTATTTTCCAAAGCTAAATTTAAACAAGACTTATAGCATAAATAAAGAAGTTCTTCGTCCTTTTTATTAACTTTATCATTTATTATCGGTCCTGCGGTATGCAATACATATTTGCATGGAAGATTAAATGCGGGAGTTATTTTTGCATCGCCTGTCGCTAAAGAACCTCCGCATCGTTCAATAATTTCTTTGCATATTAATCTAAGTCTAGTTCCTGAAGCGCTGTGAATTGCGTTGTCGATACATTTATGAAGCGGATAAAAGCATCCGAGCATCGAGGAATTTGCGGCGTTTACTATAGCGTCAATTTTTAAAGATGTAATATCGCCTTTCCATATATATAAATTATTTTTTACAGGTTTAAGATTTTCTATATTCGTAATTAATTTTTTATCAATCTCTTCATGTAAAAATTCATCCTCTATTTTTAAATACTCTTCGCTTATATAGTTCGGCGCTCTCGTATTCATAAGGCTTCTGAATAAATTTTTTAATTCGATTTCATCGGTTGGAAATTCGTCTATATTTATTTTTCTTTCTTTTGCCAAATAATTTATTAAATATAATAATTTTTCCATAGCATAAAACCTATTATTGTAATATAGTTTATTACAACAAATATAGCATATTTTATTTTAATGTCAATAGACAGTAGGTAGTCATAAGTAAAAATATATCTTAATATTATCGCTTGAAATTTCAATAAAAAATTTATATAATTGCCTTTGGTTTTTGCGTTATTATTTGTAGAAATGCTAAAAATAAGTTTTTGGGGGAATAGATGGCTTCTGTAATCGTAGTCGGAACTCAATGGGGAGACGAAGGCAAAGGAAAAATCGTAGATTATCTTGCGGAAAAAAGCGAATATGTCGTTCGTTCTCAAGGCGGAAGCAACGCCGGACATACCGTAGTAGTCGGTGAAAATAAATATAAATTAAGATTGCTGCCTTCGGGAATATTGCATAAAGATAAAATATGCATAATTGGAAACGGAGTCGTTATAGAGCCGAAAGTATTTTTACAAGAAATAGACGAACTTAAAATAAAAACTCTCAATTTAAAAATATCCGACAGAGCGCATATAATTTTTCCGTATCATAAAATACTTGATGAACTTCAAGAAAAAGATTTGGGCGAAAATAAATTGGGAACTACAAAAAACGGAATCGGACCCTGTTATATGGATAAGGCGGGAAGAATCGGAATAAGAATCTGCGATTTAATGAACAGAGAATTATTTTCTAAAAAATTAAAATTCAATTTGGAATTAAAAAATAAACTTCTTAAAAAACTCTATAATCATAACGGATTTGATTACGATGAAATATTAAAAGAATATTTGGAATATGGAGAAAGATTAAAGCCTTATGTAGCCGATACGATTACAATATTAAATAATGCGATTAAAGAAAAAAAGAATATTTTATTCGAAGGAGCGCAGGCTACTATGCTTGATTTGGAACATGGCACTTATCCTTTCGTAACTTCGTCTTTTCCTTCGGCGGGAGGAGCATGCACGGGAAGCGGAGTCGGACCAAGAAAGATAGATAATGTTATAGGCGTGGTAAAAGCTTATTCCACGAGAGTAGGAGAGGGACCTTTTCCTTCGGAGCTTTTGGACGATATAGGAAATCATATAAGAGATAGAGGAAACGAATACGGCACTGTAACGGGAAGGGCAAGACGATGCGGTTGGCTCGATGCTTGCGTTATAAAACATGCTTCTTATATTAACGGACTTGATTCTTTGGCTATTACCCGACTCGATATACTTGACGATTTAGATAAATTAAAAATATGCGTTAATTATAAATATAATGGAAAAATAATTGAAGATTATCCGTCAGATTTGGATATTCTTTCCAAAGTAGAACCCGTTTACGAAGAATTTGAAGGTTGGAAAACCGACACGAGAAAAATAAGAGATTATGAAAAATTGCCTGAAAATGCAAAAAAATATCTAAAAAGATTAAGCGAAATAACGGATACCGAAATCTCAATAGTGTCGGTTGGAGCAGGAAGAGATGAAACGATAATTTGCAAGGATATATTTTAATAATTTATATTTTTATAATTTTATATTTGATAAATATTAGTTAAATAACGGTTGACTTTTTTTAAAATATTCTTATATTTATGCAAAATAATTATAGAGAATTTTAAATTATTAATATTTGAGTTTTAATTTACGGTGAATAATTTATTTATTGAAAAATTAAACGCCCTATTGTCGAGAGCGTCTCTTATCGATATATTGAGAGATAAATATAAAGTCGTTCATAGAGGCGGAAGCCAATATACCGTTCAATGCCCTTTTCATAAAGACGGGCAGGAGTCAAATCCTTCTATGTCGGTGGACGATTCAAAAGGATTATATCAGTGTTTCACATGCGGTGCTAAAGGAAATACGATAACCTACCTTAAAGAAAAAGAGGGAATGGATTTTAAAGACGCCGTTAAATATCTTGGAAATAGATTTTCCGTTGATACAAGCGGTTTTTTCTCGCCTAAAAATCCACAAAAAGAACAAATATATTTTGAAAGCATAAGAATAAATAGAATAGCCTGCAATTTTTTTGGTAAAAATCTTCTATTAAAAGATAAAAATGGAAATTATTTTTATAAGGACGCCGTTCAATATTTAAAAAACAGAAAAATGCCGTTTAGTATTATAAAAGAATTTAAAATCGGATACGCTCCGCCAAGTTGGGACGCTATAATTAAATCTTTATCTTCTAATAATAAAATAGGCGTTCAAAATATGAATATATTGGGGCTTGTCAATGTAAGCAAAAATAATCCGAATAATTTTTACGATAACTTTGTAAATAGAATAATGTTTCCTATTATCAACGAAAGAGAGGAAGTTATAGGATTCGGAGGCAGGAGTATAGACGGAAAAGAACCTAAATATTTAAATTCAAAAGAGAGTTTGATTTTTAAAAAGAAATCTTGTCTTTACGGCATAAATATAGCCAAAAAATATATTATGAAATCTGACGAAGCCATATTGGTTGAAGGATATATGGATACAATAGCATGTCATAAAATGGGAATTAAAAATGTAGTCGGTTCTTTAGGCACGGCGATAAACGAAGGACATGCCATTGAAATAAAAAAATATACGAAGAATGTCGTTTTGGCTTTGGACGGAGACGAAGCTGGAATAAAAGCGACTCAAAAAGCTATACTTGTCCTGTTGAAATTCGATTTAAAATTGACTATACTTTTAATAAAAGAAACTAAAGATTTGGATGAATATTTTACGATTTATAATAAGGACGGTTTTGATACTTTATATAAAAATAAGCTCAATTGGTATGATTTTATTTTGGAAACCTGTTTAGAAACGAAAGGAAAAGAGCCGAATAATCTTTCGATAGAAGAAAAATTAAAAATTGTGAATATTCTTTATAAATATTTAAACGGATTAAAAAGCGAAACGGAAAAGCAAATGATAATATCTCATATAGCATCCAAACTTTCTATAGATAGAGAGGCTTTTAATAAGGATTATATAAATTCAAATAAGGGAAATAAATCATCAAATTTTGTTTCGCAAAATTATATTTTAAAAAATAAAGATAATAAAACCGATAATAGTTTTTATTATGAAAATAGCTTAATATATTTGCTTGCTTTGAATCCGTCTTTAATAAAAGAGGCTGAAAGAGAAATAGGAGTTGACCTTTTTAAGAAGGATATAACTAAAGAATTTTATATAAGACTCTTAACTCTAAATAAAGATGCAACATCCGAAGACGCTTTAAATATGCTTGGAAACGAGGATATAGCGAATCGTATAAAAAGCAGGGAAAAATTATATAAAGACAATACAAAAGAAAAATTGGAGGAGCTTATTATTAAAATGAAAAGCGGGGATTTAGACTATAAAAGGAAAGAAATTTTAAATAATAAAAATATAAATAATTCTATTCAAAGTAATGATAATTTTGAGTCTATATGCGAAAAAGCCCGCGAAATACATTTACTTAATAAGCAAAAAGAAAAATTACATCAAGGAAGTTAAAATATGATTGATACTAATATTGATAACATGATAGAAGAAGATTGTGACCTTTTAGTAAAGAATGAAAAAATTAGAAAATTACTCGAAAAAGGAAACGCCAACAAATTTCTAACTTATAAGGAAATTAATAACGCTATAGATAATGTCGATTCCGATGTCATAGATATTTTATTTCAATTATTAAATGCAAGAAATATAGCGACAGTCGAAGATAAAAGAGAATTCGATAATCTTGTAAAAGAACAAAGTAAAGCTAGCGATTCGGATAAATTTATTCATGTCGAAGAAAAGATAGGAAATAATGACGACCCTATAAGATTATATTTGAAAGAAATAGGAAAAGTTAATTTGCTTACGCATGACGACGAAGTGGATTTTTCCAAAAAGATAGAATCGGGAGAATCGGAAATAGAAGGAATTATATTAAACACTCATTTAGTTGTCGGCGAAGTTTTAACCACTATTAAAAATGTTCATGCGGGCAGAGTTTCAATTCATGAAATATTGGAACCTCCGAGGATATATAATGTATCCACGCAGGAGAAAAGAAAATTGGAAAGAAAGTATAAAACTTTTGAAAAAGAATATGTCGTATTGGCAGAAAAATATCTTTCTTTGGATAAAAGAATAAAAAAAGTTTCCACTCAAAAAACCATCAAGAGTTTAACCAAAGAACAGACGGAAGTTAAAGATAATATTGTCAAACTTCTTATCAGAGTAAGATTAAACAGAATGGAAATAGACAGAATAGCGGAAAAATTGAAATTCTATTTGCATAGAATAAATCAAATAGAGGAATATTTCGGAAAATTAAAAAAGAGATATTATAAAGATATAGAGGATTTTGAAAATTATTATAAAGAAATTGAAAAAGGAAATAAGGATATATTTATAAGACTTGTTGACGATTTCAATATAAATCCCGAAGCAATCGAAGCGGTTATAACGAGTTTCCATAATTCTCAAATCCGTTTGGCTGATATTTATGACGAGGTTAGAGTCGATAAAGAGACTTTAGTGGAATGGGTTAGAAAAATAGATTCCTCAAGAAGAAGAATAGCGCAGGCTAAAGACCATATAGTAAAAGCGAATTTAAGATTGGTTATAGCGATTGCAAAAAAATATGTCAATAGAGGACTTCATTTCTTCGATTTGGTTCAGGAAGGAAATATAGGCTTAATAAAAGCTGTGGATAAATTTGAATATAAAAAAGGCTATAAATTTTCAACTTACGCAACTTGGTGGATTCGTCAGGCAATTACCCGTTCGATAAGCGACCAAGCGAGAACTATAAGAGTTCCCGTTCACATGATAGAACAGATTAATAAAGTCACGAGAGTTTTAAGACAGTATATGCAACAATACGGCAGAGAACCTTCGATACAAGAAATAGCGAAAGCGTTAGGATGGCCCGAAAGCAGAGTAAAACAAGTTCGCAATGTGGCAAAAGACCCCGTTTCTTTAAATGCTCCTATAGGAGACGAAGAGGATACAATACTTGGAGAACTTATAGAAGATAAAGAATTTGAAAGTCCGCAAAATATAACGACTTTTAAAATCCTTCAAAAACAAATAGGTTCGATTTTAAGCTATCTTCCCGAAAGAGAACGGAAAGTTATAAGAATGCGTTTCGGTTTGGATGACGGATATAGTCATACTTTGGAAGAGGTAGGATATGTATTTAAAGTTACCAGAGAAAGAATAAGGCAGATAGAGGCAAAAGCCATAAGAAGATTAAGGGCTACTTCAAAAAAGAAAAAACTTAAAGATTTTTTAGATTCATAAATAAAAGATTAAGTAAAAATAAATAAAAAAATTTTGCTATTTTCTTATTTTGAATTTTTTTAGATAATTATACAAGATTTTTTATTAATTTATCATAAATTCCTATAGGTAATTATGATAAATTGAATATAATTATCAATTAATATATATTTTCAATTGACAATTAGATTTTTTTTTACTATACTATATGCATAGCAAAAATTATTTTTGATTACATATTAAAAATAAAGAAGTTGGGAGCGTTAAACTAGTTAAAAATCTGTAATTTATATATATAAAAAATTCAAATTAAAGGAGAAGCAAATGTTTAAAACAACTGAACAACACGAAGAATTTCGTGCTAAGGTCAGAGCTTGGGCGGAAGAAGTAGTGAAACCCATAGCGGTAGAGCTTGACCTAGATAACAAATTCCCAGACGAAGCCGTTAAAGAAATGGGAAGGAAAAAGCTCGACATAATGGGCATACCTTACGAGAAAAAATACGGCGGCGCCGGTCTCGATGTTATAAGTTACGCTATAGCTGTCGAAGAGCTTTCCAGAGTTGACGGTGGAGTGGGAGTTATCCTATCGGCTCATACCTCTTTAGGCGCTTACCCTATAGCCGCTTACGGAACGGAAGAGCAAAAGAAAAAATATTTAGTTCCTCTTGCTACGGGAGAGAAAATAGGCGCTTTCGGTTTGACTGAACCTGAAGCAGGTTCTGACGCCGGCGGAACGGAAACTACCGCTGTGTTGCAGGGAGATTATTATATTTTAAACGGCGAAAAAATATTTATAACAAACGCTCCTAAAGCGGATATTTATGTAGTATTTGCCGTTACCACTCCCGGAATAGGCACTAAAGGTATCAGCGCTTTTATAGTTGAAAAAGGATGGGAAGGTTTTGAATTTGGAGAACATTATAACAAATTAGGTATCCGTTCTTCGTCTACCGCTCAATTATTATTCAGCGATGTTAAAGTTCCTAAAGAAAATCTGCTCGGTAAAGAAGGACAAGGTTTCAAAATTGCGATGCAAACTCTTGACGGAGGACGAATAGGAATCGCAGCTCAAGCGTTGGGAATAGCTCAAGGCGCTTACGAAGCCGCTTTGGAATATTCTAAAGAAAGAATACAGTTCGGAAGACCTATCGCTCAACAACAAGCGATTGCGTTTAAACTTTCCGATATGTATACCAAATTGCGAGCCGCTCGTCTATTAATATACAGCGCTGCTTATTTGAAAGAAGTTCATGAACCTTACGGAGTGGAAGCCGCTATAGCAAAACAATACGCTTCGGATATAGGTTTAGAAGTAGTTAATGATGCTCTTCAAATCCATGGCGGAAACGGATATATTAAAGGCGCTTATATGGTAGAAAGAGCCTACAGAGACGCTAAAATTTGCACAATCTACGAAGGAACTAACGAAATTCAAAGAGTGGTTATTTCCGCATCAATACTTGGTAAAATGCCTAAAGCTCCAAGTTCAGGCGGTGGCGTTGGACTTATGGTTAAAAAAGGACCTATTACCGGCGAAAGAAGAAATATCATATTTAAAGACGGTTCAGCTCAAGATAGAGTCGCAGCTTTGGTTGCAGCTTTACAGAAAGACGGCATAGACTTCTCCGTTGGAATAGATATCGGAACTCCTATAGTTGAAGCCGAAAGAGTGGTAAGCGCAGGTAAAGGTATAGGCGGAAAAGAAAATATGAAGCTTGTTGAAGAATTGGCTAAAGCAGCGGGAGCCGCTATCGGTTGTTCTCGCCCTGTTGCCGAAGAGTTGAGATATTTGCCTATAAACAGATATGTGGGTATGTCCGGACAAAAATTCAACGGCAATTTGTATATAGCTTGCGGTATTTCTGGCGCAAATCAGCATTTGAAAGGTATTAAAAACGCAGCCATAATAGTTGCGATAAATACTAAAGCAAACGCTAAAATATTTAAGAATGCGGATTATGGTATAGTCGGAGATGTTAAGGAGATTTTGCCTTTACTCGCCAAAGCTTTGGATACGGGCGCTAAAAAACCTGCCGAAGTTCCATTCAAGAAAATGAAGAGAATAGCTCCTAAGAAAACAATCGAAATACCAAAATTATATGTATGTACCGGTTGTGGCTATGAATATAATCCTCTAATAGGCGACCCTGAAGCCGAAGTTGCGCCAGGAACAGAGTTTAAATCTCTACCTGACGAATGGGTATGTCCTGAATGTAGCGAAGAAAAATCTACATTTATAGAGGCTTTTTAATATAATTTATAATTATAATTTATAATTGCAATAAGTTAACAAAGGAGGAAGATTAATGCATTGCGTTAGAAAAGTTACAGAAGATTTATATTGGGTTGGAGCGAATGAACATCGCTTGGCTCTCTTTGAAAATGTGCATCCCTTGACTAAAGGCGTTTCATATAACTCTTATCTTTTATTAGATGAAAAAACGGTTCTTTTTGACACCGTAGATTGGGCTGTATGCAGACAATTTATAGACAATATAGCGTATGTTTTAAACGGCAAAAAGCTCGATTATATGGTTATCAATCACATGGAGCCGGACCACGCCGCTTGTATTCAAGAAGTTTTGCTTCGCTATCCTGATGCGCAAGTAATATCTACCGAAAAAGCGTTTATGTTTATGGACCAATTCGGATTTACTGTGCCTGAAGGACAAAAAATTCAAGTTAAAGAAGGCGATTCAAAAAAATTCGGGAAGCATGAAATTCACTTCATAGCCGCTCAAATGGTTCACTGGCCAGAAGCTATGGTAAGTTTCGATGCCACAAACGGAGTTCTATTCTCCGCAGACGCTTTCGGAACATTTATAGCTTTGGACGGAAAATTATTCGCAGACGAAGTTAATTTCGACAGAGATTGGCTTGACGAAGCGAGAAGATATTATACGAATATAGTAGGAAAATACGGTCCTCATGTTCAGCATCTCCTTAAAAAAGCGGGAGGCATTATAGACAAAATTAAAATATTCTGCCCTTTGCATGGTCCCGTTTGGAGAAAAGACTTGGGTTATATACTTGAAAAATACGACAAATGGAGCACTTATGTTCCTGAAGAAAAAGGCGTTTTAATCGTTTACGCTTCTATGTATGGAAACACGGAAGATATGGCTGGAGTTCTTGCGGCTAAACTTGCCGACAAGGGAGTGACAAATATAGTTATGCATGATGTGTCAAGCACGCATGTATCTTATTTGATTTCCGATACTTTCAAATTAAGTCATGTCGTTTTGGCATCCGTTACATACAATTTGAATATTTATCCGCCTATGGCAGAATATTTGCACGATATGAAGGCGCTTAATCTTCAAAAGAGAAAATTTGCCATCATAGAAAACGGTTCTTGGGCTCCTAAATCGGGCGCTTTGATGCAAGAGTTTATAGAAAATAATCTTAAACAATCCGAAGTTTTAGACGCTCAAGTTACGGTATCTTCTTCTATGAAAGATGCTAATATAGCCGAAATGGACGCTTTGGTAGACGCCATAGTAGAATCTATGAAACAAAAATAATTATTTTTTAAATATTATCGTTAAAAAATTAAAAGCCGACGGGATTAACTTTCCGTTGGCTTTTTTATCCATTTTATTTATTATTTTTATTTAATCTTTTTATTATTTATTTTTTCATTTTAATTTTAAATAAATTTTAAATGCAAATATTTTAAAAACTAAATACAATTTTTTATTCAAAAATATTTTTATATTCGTCTTTTAAATAAGGAGTTATTTCGTCTTTTGAAAACGAAACTTGGCTCTCTCCCGTAGAATACGGCGCTATTTCGTATACTCCCCAAGTAAATACTAAAGCGTCTGAAGTTATATAAAAATTATTATCTTGTAAGGAAAGTTCGTCCAAATTAAAATAACTTATTCCTTCATCTTCATTTGCCATAGATAAAAGTTTTTGTTTAACTTTATTTAATAAATTAGAGTCGTTTACATTTATCAGAATATCGTCTATTTTTAATTTTTCGCCGTTATCCAAAGTATAAACTTTATGCATCGTTCCATACATTCCATGCGCTCCGCCCGTATACGAATAAATATAGTTATATATGGACGCTATATTTTCGCTTAAATAATCTATTCCGTATTGAGAATATAATGCGAAATTGTAAGTATATTGAGCTTCCGTCCATTCGTTATAATATACAAACATATCATTGCTTATAATATTTTTTATATCGGACAATTTATTAAAATCCAATTTTTCGCTCGTCATATTTGAGTTTATATCCGAATTTATTTTATCTATGCTCGCCAATTTATTGTCATTGTTAAGTAAAAATATTGCAGAACGATATTCAAAACTTATTTCATTTTCTTCGGGAAAGACATTAGAATAAGAATATTCCGCTATTTTAGCGCCCGAAACGGGAGATTTTGCTTTTTTGGAATTGCCATCTACTCTGTTTTGCGATTTGTATTTCGTTTCGGAGTTTAACAGATTCGTTTCTATTATTATATTTTCCATTATATATTCTCCGTCATCGTTTACCAAATATCGAATATCGTATATTTGCATTTTTTCGTTTTCGCTTAACTGAATGTCGTTTTTTGACGAACAAGTCGCTATGCCTAAAATTGAAATAATTATCAATATTATTTTTTTATAATTCATTTTTATCTCCTTGAATTTAAAATTATGAAAACGGATTATATATTTAATCAAAAATTAAATCAAATTTTTTATTATATTTTTTATGTTTTTTATAATTTTTAATAGTTATTTATTGTAAGTTTTTTAATTTTCAGATTTTAATTTATTAAGCGCTTTCTCATAACCAAAATCGGCGGATTTTTTCAAACTCTTGTCCGCTATTTTTAGATATTTTTCTTTTTTAATTTCGTCTTTTTCATGTTTTGCCAAAATATTATATAATTTATAAATATCATAATATGCGATATAATCTTCGCCGTTTGTCTCCAAAACTCTTTTCAAATATTTAATCGATTTTTTATACTTTTTCCATTTTCTGAATATAACGGATATTAAATAATAAGCGTCCGAATGAGATTTATTTATAGAAACGGATTTCTCCAAATCTTCCAACGCTTTTTCGAATTTGTTTAATTCGATATAAACTTCCGCCCTATAATAATAAATATCGCCGTCATAAGGATATATTTCAATCGATTTTGTATAAGTTTCCAAAGCCTTATCGTAAGATTTTATATCATAATAAACTCTCGCCAAATTATAATAAGCGTCCAAATTTCGATTGTCCGATTCTATTACTTTAAGCAAATTTTCTATGGCGCTTTCGTAATTTTTATTTTGTATATCGTTCAAAGCTCCGTAAAAATATCGGTTTTCTTTATTAATCATTTTTAAGCCTAAATTATTTTTCTTTATTTTATTTAATTATATAAATTTAAATTTAATTATATTTCATTATATAAAAATGAATATAAAATGTCAAAAATTATTAATTTGCAAAATAATACGCTTCCTCGCAAAAAGAAACTATAGCGCAGGTTGAAAGTTCAGGCTCCATCATATAACTTTCGGTTAAAGTAACTCCAAATCTTTCGGGCTTTAATCTATCAAAAATTATTTTATTGCCCGCCATATTTGTAAGCGCTTTATATCCGAACGAATATCTAACTCCGACATGACTTCTCTTCCTGCTGTTTTTTAGGTTAAGCAAATTGTCCATATTGGTTTGAAGAATGTCGACATAGTTCTCGATTATATTTATTCCTATCGCGTTATAAAAATAATAATCCTTATAATCCGAATTGTCGTATAATTCTTTCATGAAATTTGCGAATTTATTTCC
This sequence comes from uncultured Brachyspira sp., assembly GCA_964604385.1. Classification (GTDB taxonomy): domain Bacteria; phylum Spirochaetota; class Brachyspiria; order Brachyspirales; family Brachyspiraceae; genus Brachyspira. The sequence continues at coordinate 9,633 of CAZRYV010000005.1, read as the reverse complement.
CAAACTTACCACGGTAAAACCAATCGTATCTTCCTTTTCGTCAAAAAAATCCACTATCGAATTATACGGTTCGTTTTTCATTCTCTCCAAAGGAATTTCTATAGTTTCGTCTTTTAGTCGATTGTCTTCGGCGTCAAATATATAAAGTTTGTCGTTTTTTGTAAATGTTTTATAGAATCCATAAATCATAACGACTTCCATTAAATTATTTTCTATAATATTGTTTGTCATCTCTTCGTATTTTGGCTCGACTTTATTTTTAATCATCTCGTTATATTTTTCCATATCTTGATTTTTAGTCGAATATCCGAATCCCGCTCTGAAAAGTCTAATTTTATTTATCATACCGAAAGCTTCTTTTTCGATTTCTTTATTAAATTCAAAAATTCTGCTTCCGTAAAATGGCGGTTTGTTTAGCGAATGCAAATGGCTATTATGATTTATTTTCATTGTCTCTATCTTTTATTATTTCTTTAATTGCGTTTATATTCTCGAATCCGTCTTTGCAGTAAAATATTTTAGCCGCTCCTCCATAAGCTTTTTTGCAATCGTTTTCCACAAATTCTCTTGTCAAAGCGGCACCTCCGAGCAGAATTGGAATTTTTAATCCTTTCTCTCTTATATAAATTAAATTCTCTTTCATTACTTCGGTTGATTTTACAAGCAAGCCCGACATTCCTATACAATCTGCATTATTTTCAAAATATGCTTCTAAAAATTTTTCTATCGGAACTTTTGTTCCAATATTAACGGTTTCAAATCCGTTGTTTTTGATAATGATTTCGACAAGATTTTTTCCCACATCATGCACATCGCCCGCAACCGTCCCAAGTATTATTTTTGCCGTTTTTTCCTGTTTCGTTTTAGTCAAATACTCCGACAAAAAATCCACGCTCTTTTTCATTACTTCTGCCGAACCCAAAACGAAAGGAAGTTGAATGGTTCCATCTCCGAATTTTATTCCTATATCGTCCATAGTCGGAAGAAGTATCTCGTCTATTATAGTTTGAGCGAATTTTTCTTTTCCGCCAAATATATCGCTGTTTGTTTTAGCCTCGTTTAGAAGTTTTTGCATATCCTTCCATTCTCCGTCAAGCATAGCGTCCTTTATCGCTTCTCTCATGGGCTTTTTTACATTTATATTAATGTTTTTATTTTCTTTTTTATCCGAAAAATGATTTATATAATTTATAAGCGGTTCTTTAGTGTTGTTTTTATTATATATAAGCTCTTTTGCAAGCGAGATTTCTTTATCCGATATTTTTGACAAAGGAAGAATTTGAGCCACATTTATTATCGCCATAGTAAGTCCATGATTTATAGCTTCGTATAAGAATACGGAATTTAATATTTTTCTCGCTTCTTCTTTAAGTCCGAAAGATATATTTGAAACTCCCAAACTTATAGAAGATTCGGGATATTTTGAAGAAAGTTCTTTTATTGCGTTTAAAGTTTCGACTCCCGCTTGAAAACTGTTTTCGTCTCCGCTCGCTAGCGTGAAAGTCAAAGGGTCGAATATAATGTCATGCGGATAAATATTGTGAACATTAACCGCTCTTTCGAACATTCTGTCGCACATTGAAATTTTATCTTTATAAGTTAGTGCCATAGCTTTTTCGTCTATGGTAAGAAGCATTATGGCAGCTCCGAATCTTTTTGCCAATTTGCATATAGCGTCAAATTTTTCTTCGCCTTGTTCCATATTTGCCGAATTTATAATTGATTTTCCTCCGTAAACTTTTAAAGCCTCTTCTATAACATTTGGTTTTATGGCGTCTATAACTAACGGAAGCGGAATTTGTTTAACATAAGCGGAAATTATTTTTTTTATATCTTCTGTTTCGTCTCTGCCCGCCCATGCCGCGTTTACATCGATTGAATGACTCCCTGCTTTTACCTGCTTTATTCCGATGTCAAGCATTCCGTCTATATCTCCCGCTATCATAAGTTCTCTGAAAACCTTGCTTCCCGTAGCGTTGCTTCTCTCTCCAATCATTAACGGCGGAGGCTCTTGTTTGATTCTTACAACATTGAACAGACTCGCTATATAAGGACGCGGTTTATCCGATTTTGGTTTTTTAGGTATGAAATTTTTTGCCTTTTTAGACAGCGCTTTTATATGTTCGGGAGTCGTTCCGCAGCAGCCACCAACAAATGAAAGTCCGTCCAAATTAAAAAATTCTTCGTTTATATCCGCAAACTCTTTAGCCGTCATACCGTAATACGCTTTACCGCCTCTGTTTTGTGGAAGTCCCGCATTACTGTGAATCGATACGGGTAAATACGATATTTCGGTTAATCTTTTTAAATGTCTCATAGCCATATCGGGACCCGTTCCGCAATTCATACCTATTGAAAATATATTTAAATTTGACAAAACTGTATAAGCGGTTTCGATATCCGTTCCCAAAAGCATAGCGCCTTCTTTTTCTATTGTGACGGAAACCATTATAGGAATGTCTTTGTCGATATCGCCACAAGCTAGTATTCCCGCTTTAAGTTGCAGAATATCTTGAGCTGTTTCAAACAGGATAATATCCGCTCCTCCGTCTATTAATCCTCTTATCGCTTCAATATATCCTTTATAAAGTTCGTCAAAACTTATTTGTCCCAAACTTGGAAGTCTTATTCCCGGTCCCAAACTTCCCGCCACAAAAATATCTCTATTTTCATTTTTTTCAATTTTATTATTTTTTTTATATTCTTTATTTATATATTCTTCTGCAGATTCTTTCGCTATCATTGACGATTTTTTTGCAATCTCGTAAGTCATATCGCTTATATTATATTCTCCTAAAACCGAAGGAATCGCTCCGAAACTGTTTGTTTTTATTATATCGGCTCCTGCGTCAAGATAATTCGCATGAACTTCTTTGATTATATTGGACGCAGTTATATTTAAAATCTCGTTGCAGCCTTGAATGTCGTTTCCATTTATAATCCACTGTTCTTTTTTAATTTCTTTTTTTTGCAGTTCCGTTCCCGTAGCTCCGTCTATTATTAAATAGCGGTTTTTAATTAGTTCTTTTAATCTTTCTTTGATTTTATTAAATTTATTCATATCGAAATCCGTAGTAATTTGAATTTTATTTTAATCTATAACGCCGAATATGACAATACGAAATTTTTATATACATTTTTTCAAATAATAGTATAATTATATAAAATTTATTTAAGGACTCTTTATGATAGATGTAAAATTGATAAGGGAAAATATAGAATTAGTCGAGGAAAATTTGAGAAAGAGAAGAAGCAAGGTTTCTTTGGACAAATTAAAATCTTTGGAAAGCGAAAGACTAAAACTTTTAAAAGAAGTTGAAAACGATAGGGCGAAAAAAAACGAATCTTCTAAAAAAGTCGGCGAATATATGAAAGCGGGCAAAAAAGAAGAAGCGGAAAAAATTAAAGAAGAAATGAAACAGTTTGCTGAATCCTTAAATAAAAAAGAAGAAAAATTATCCGAACTCGAGGAGAGAGTAAATAACGAAATACTTTATTTGCCAAATATGATTTCTGACGAAGTTCCCGAAGGAGACGACGAAAAAAGCAATAAAGAAATTATAAGATGGGGAGAGCCTAGAAAATTTGATTTTGAAGTTAAAGACCATGTCGATATAGCTATAAATTTAAATATACTAGACATTGAAAGAGCGGTTAGAATGTCAAGGACTCGTTTTTCTTTAATGCGAGGAAAGGGCGCCGCGCTTGAAAGAGCTTTAATTAATTTTATGTTAAAAAAACATACTACCGAACATGGCTATACGGAATATGTTCCTCCTATACTAGTTAATTCTAAAGCTATGACGGGAACGGGAAATTTGCCGAAATTTGAAGAAGATTTATTTAAAACTGCAAACGACCCCGCTTTATATCTAATACCGACTGCGGAAGTTCCATTAACTAATATATATAGAGAAGAGATTATTCCCGAAAGTATGCTCCCGATTTACGCTACCGCCTACACGCCATGTTTTCGTTCGGAGGCGGGTTCTTACGGAAGAGATATGAGAGGATTGATAAGACAGCATCAATTCGATAAAGTGGAACTTGTAAAAGTATGCGCTCCCGATTCTTCAAAAATGGAACATGAAAAAATGCTGAAAGACGCCGAGAGCATTTTGCAGGCATTAGAACTTCCTTATAGGGTAGTGGTATTATCTTCGGGTGATATTGGAAATGCCGCTTATAAAACTTTCGATTTGGAGGTTTGGCTTCCTTCACAGAACACTTATAGAGAAATTTCAAGCGTGAGTAATTGTTGGGATTATCAGGCTCGCCGTATGCAAATGCGGGTAAAAAGAGGAGGCAAAACGGAATTGGTTCACACTTTAAACGGAAGTGGTATAGCGGTAGGAAGAACTTGGATTGCGATTCTTGAAAATTATCAGCAGTCTGACGGAAGCGTAATAATTCCCGAAGCTTTAAGAGAATTCACGGGATTCGATAAAATAGAGAAATAAAAAATAGAAAATAGAAAAAATATAAAAAAGAATAATAAAAGACGCCGTATTTTGACGCCTTTTAAAACTCGATTAAAAATATTTATTGTAAGATTCTAATTTTATTCTATATGACAGTAATTAAACTTATGTCTTCCCAAAGGATTTAGAACCGCTCCCTTTAATTTTGGGCTAATCATAAGCGCATCTGCTCTGTAATATAGAGGAATTATAGGCATTTCGTCCATTAATATGCCTTCCGCCTTATGCATAGCGTCCATTCTAATTTGATTATCGGGAGACTGTTTGGCAATCAATATTAGTCTATCGTAATTTGCATCGGAAAAACCGCTATGATTTATTCCGCCATAACTAAGCATAACATCGAGCATAGTCATAGGGTCGTTATAATCTCCCGTCCATCCCATTCTTGAGAGTTGATAATCTTTTTCTATTAAAGACTGCAAAGTTATTGGAAATTCCTCTTGAATTAATTGAACTGTAATATTTAGATTATCTTTCCACATCTGCTGAATCGCTTCGCCAACCAAAACATAAATTCCAGGAGAAACTTTTAATTCCAATATCGGATAATTTTCCCCATTCGGGTATCCCGCTTGAGCCATTAAGGATTTTGCAATTTCTATATTTCCTTCATAATCGTTAATATTTATATAATCTTTCGATTCGCTTCTGAAAGTTCCGTTTAATCCTCTCACTTGAGTAGGGACGAAAGCTCCTGCGGGTATTTGTCCTCCTTTAGTGACATTCGACACTATATAATTTCTGTCTATCGCTAAAGCGAGAGCCTGCCTAACTCTCTTATCCTTTAAGGCTTCGTTCGTTATATTTAATTCCAAATAATAAGTTCCCAAAGCATTATTTGCAGAAATATAACCTTCAGATTTTAGAGTTTCTATTTCGGCTGCTGGAGGTTCCAAAGCGGAAAAATGAATAGTTCCATTTTTAAGTCCCGCAACCGCCGTATTAGGGTCGCTCATTAGTATAAAAGTTATTTCTTTTGCAATTTGCTCTTCTTCGGAATAATAATTCGTATTGGCAGAAAATACTATTTTTTGGTCTATGAGTCTTTCCGTCATTTTATAAGGTCCGTTGCAAATATAGGTTTCGGGATTTAAAGTCCATTCGTCTCCGTAAGTTTCTATAATGTCTTTTCTGACGGGCATAAATATTCCCGTAGACGATATAAACTCTAAGAAATACGCCGTAGGATTTTCCAAAACGACTTCAAAAGTGTAATCGTCCAACGCTTTCGCTTCCAAATTATTATAATCCGTTATTCCCGCGTTTATTTCCTTAGCGTTTTTTATAACTTCCATCATATAGGAATATTCGGCTGCGACACTCGGGTTTACCGCTCGTTTCCAAGAATATTCAAAATCGTTTGCCGTAAGAGGTTTTCCGTCACTCCATTTGGCGTTCGTTCTTAAATAGAAAGTATATTTAAGTCCGTCTTCCGATACATTCCAACTTTCCGCAGCGCCTCCTCGAACATTATTATTCGAATCGAGTTTGGTTAAACCTTCGAAAGCATGTATTATATAAACGGAAACCACTCCTATGGAATTTAAAGTCGGGTCCATAGTTTTCGGTTCGGCTCCCATATTAATGACTATCGAATTTGGATTAGTTTTATCTTTACAAGAAGTTGAAAAAACGCTTAAAATTATTAGTAAAGTTGTAATGACATGTTTCATTTTTGTCTCTCCCAAATTAAGATTTTAAAGATTATATTTAATCGGATATATAAAGTCAATATAAAATTCTATAAATAATAATACTATTAAACAATTTTTTTTAGAATTATATTTTTTATTAATTGCTTCGTTTTCCAATAGCAATTTTCAAAAATATAATTAAAATTTAAATTACCATAAAATAAAAAACCGCCGATTAATTAAAACCGACGGCTTATAAACATTTCGTTTTATTCGATTGTTTATGTTTTAATTTTATTTATTCAATCTCGCTCTCAATTCTTCAAGTTGTTTTTTAAGTCTTTGAGGAAGTCTATCGCCGAATTTAGAATAATGATTTTCTATCTCGTTCGCTTGATTCTTCCAAGCCTCGATATCGACTCTCATAAGCTCTTTAAAATCTGCCTCGTCAATTTTAAGTCCCGTTAAATCCAAATCTCCATCTTTAGGCATTCTTCCTATAGGAGTTTCTTTAGCGTCTATCTTTCCTTCAACTCTCTCGCACATCCATTTTAAAACTCTCGAATTGTCTCCGAATCCTGGCCAAAGCCATTTTCCGTCCGCATCTTTTCTGAACCAATTTACATAAAATATTCTCGGTGCTTTATCGCCCAATTTGTCTCCCATCTCAAGCCAATGATTCATATAATCTCCCATATTATAGCCGGCAAAAGGAAGCATAGCGAAAGGGTCGAATCTCAAAGCCCCAACCGAGCCTATATTTGCAGCCGTAGTTTCGCTTGCGGCGGTAGAACCCATAAATACTCCATGGTCCCAATTATAAGATTCATGAACCAAAGGCATAACTGAAGCTCTTCTTCCTCCGAATATAAATATATCTATAGGCACGCCTTTAGGGTCTTCCCAATCGGCGCAGATTATAGGACATTGTTTTGCGGGAGCGGTAAATCTTGCGTTTGGATGAGCGCCTTTATCGGAACTTGTGGGAGTCCAATCGTTTCCTTTCCAATCTTTTCCATGCGATGGCGGTTCGCTCATTCCTTCCCACCATACATCGCCGTCATCCGTTTCAACGCAATTTGTGAATATAGTATTTTCTCTTATGGAATCCATAGCCATAGGATTAGAATCGTAAGAAGTTCCGGGAGCTACACCAAAGAAACCTGCTTCGGGATTTATAGCATAAAGTCTTCCGTCACTTCCGATTTTCATCCAAGCTATATCGTCTCCGATGGTTTCGCATTTCCAACCTTTGATAGTAGGTTGAAGCATTGCGAGATTGGTTTTTCCGCATGCGCTAGGAAAAGCCGCCGCTATATGAAATCTTTTTCCTTCGGGATTAGTTAATCTCAATATAAGCATATGTTCAGCCATCCAACCTTCTCTTCTAGCCATAGCGCTTGCAATTCTCAAAGCCAAACATTTTTTACCGAGCAAAGCGTTTCCGCCGTAGCCCGAACCGTAAGACCATATTAAATTTTCGTCAGGAAAATGCGAAATATATTTTTTTTCTATAGGAGCGCATGGCCATTTTTTATCTTTTTCGCCGTCTTCCAAAGGAGCGCCAACCGAATGCAAACAAGGGACAAATTCTCCGTTCGAGCCTAAAACTTCCAATACTTTAGTTCCGACTCTCGTCATTATATGCATATTGCAAACCACATAAGCGCTGTCAGTTAACTCCACGCCAATTTTCGCAATCGGAGAGCCTACCGGTCCCATAGAAAACGGAATCACATACATAGTTCTATTTTTCATAGAGCCTTTATATAATTCTTTCATCGTTTTCTTTAATTCATCAGGATTCATCCAATGATTTGTAGGTCCAGCGTCTATTTCGTTAGGATAACTTATAAAAGTTCTGTCTTCTACACGAGCCACATCGGAAGGGTCGCTTCTAAAGGAATGACTATGTTTCCTCTTTTTAAGCGGATGAGCCAATCCCAAATCTATTAGTTCTTGCATACATCTATCGTATTCCTCGCTACTGCCGTCGCAAACATATATCTCTTTAGGTTGACACATATCTGCCATTTCTTTAATCCAAGATTTAAGTTTATCATTTTTTAAATCTTCAAGTTTCATAATACATTTATTCCTTTTTTAAAAATTTTTGACATTATTATACTATAAAATTAATTTTTAGTAAATGATTTTTATTTGAAATTAATACTTAATATTTTATTCAATTCTATTTAAAATTTATATTTTTTATGCTAATATTTATTTAGATTTAATTTAGATTTATGCAAGTTAAATATAAATTAAAATTAAAAAACAAAACGATAAAAATTTGGATTATTTTATGAGTAAATTTGATAAATATTTTTTAATGAACGAAAAAGACATTTTGGAATATGCGAAAAAAAAATTAAAACATTTTAATTCCAAAAATATCACTTGCCGTGAAATTGGAGACGGAAATCTAAATTATGTTTATAGAGTTCAGGATAATAAAAAATCGGTTATAATAAAACAAGCGGGAGTTAGAACGAGAAGCAACTCATCGGGAAGAATACTCGATATTAACAGAAATAAAAGAGAAGCGGAAATTTTAACCTATTATGGAAGAAAATTCCCAAAACTCGCTCCGAAAATTTATCGTATAGACGAAACGATGAAATTATTTATAATGGAAGATTTGAAAAATTACGACATATTGAGAAACGCTTTAATAGAAGGAAAAATAATTCCACATTTGCCCGAACAGATAACCGATTTTATAGTAGAAACAACTTTATCAACCGCCGATTTTTTTACGGAAGCGTTTGCCAAAAAAAACGAAGTAGCAAAATATATCAATAAAGAATTATGTAAAATAAGCGAAGAGTTGGTTTTTACCGAACCTTTTTTCAATATTCTTAAAGAAAATGTTTTTGAGAATTGTTTGAAAAAATATGTGGAAAAAGAATTTTATAAAGATAAAAAATTGCAATTCGAGGCGGCGAAATTAAAATACGAGTTTATGAATAATCCTCAAGCTTTAATACATGGAGATTTGCATACGGGTTCGATATTTACAAACGACAAATATATTAAAGTTATGGATTGCGAATTTGCATTTTATGGACCTATCGGTTATGATTTGGGAACTATAATTGCAAATCTAATTTTTTCTTATGTTTATCATTTAAATATTAATAAAAATAATAAAAAAATTACGACTTTTATTTATGATTCAATAAACGAAATTTTGAAATTATTTAAAAAGAAATTTTTAAATAAATGCGATAAAGACATTATCGACATATCGGCAAAGAACGAAGAATTTATAAAATATTATCTTAATAGTGTTATAGAATATTCTTTCGGCATTTGCGGACTAGAAATAATAAGAAGAACCACAGGATGCGCAAGAGTCAAAGAAATAGAATCTGTGGAAGACTATAAAAAGAGAGCGGAGATAGAATATACTTTATTAAAAATAGGGAAAAGATGCATAATGCAAAGAGAAGAATTAGCGAATGTTAAAGATTTTATGAAATTTGTAGATTTTGCAATTAGGCTTGATTAAA